>JAJFUI010000330.1 GCA_021372555.1 Planctomycetaceae bacterium
CATCCGCGTCCAGCGGCCGTAATCGTGAATCCAATTGTCGTCGGCCACAAGGTTGCCGCGTGTGATCGTCTTCCGCTCTCCGCCTTCCAGCTTGAACCCCCCGTCGCCGCAATTGTCGATCTGGCAGCCCTCGACGCTGCTGTCGCGGCCTGAGATCGCCGCGCCCCAGGCGCCGACGTTGCAGATGTCGCAGGCGAGAAGGTGAACGTCGTCGGCGTCTTTTGCGGCAACGGCCGTGCCGCGGCAGGCTTCCATGCCCAGTCGCTCGATCGTGACGTGCGACGCGCCCTTGATGGTCACGATCGACGGCAGGACCGAGACCAGCGTCTTGCCCTGGTCGAGCGGCGCCGGCGGCCAGAAATAGAGGATGCCCGACGGACGGTCGAGATACCATTCGCCAGGCGAGTCGAGTTCCGAGAGCAGATTCAGGGCGTAGTACCACTGGCCCTTGCGATAGCCGTAAGAATGATAGGGCGGCTTGATCGAAATCACGCGTTTGGCCGTGTCGATCGACTCGACCGGTTGACGCTGGTCTGCCCAGTCCCAAAACCAGTAACCGTGCAGCCAGATATCCTTCTCACCGGTCCAGCGGCTGGGGCGGTCGCCTTCGTACGTAAACCGGCCGACCTTGTCGCCGGGGATGCCGTGAATGTTGTGCGGCTGGCCGCGCAGAACATCGACGATGCGGACGAATCCTTCGTTCGGCCACCGGGCCAGCGTCATGGGCCGGTTCTGGAAGAACACCTCGAGGCGGTTCTCCGCCCAGTGGACATCGACATCGTGAGGCTTCGCAAACTCGACGACCACGCCGAGGTCGCGGACGCCTGCCGCCTTCAAGTCGGCTTGCACGACCTTGCCCCGAGCCGCGGGATCCATCCGCGCAAGCACCGCCGTATCGGTGACGTGCGAGAAGTTTTTCACCTCGACGCCGCCGATCAGCCGGACCGTTTCGCCCTTGGCCGCGCGGTAAACGATTGGCGACCCCTTCTCGCCCGAATCGTCGGCCGTCAGATCGAGGGGCGATGCAAGAAAGTAATCGCCGCCGTGGACTTCCACCACGATGCCTCCCGGCGGCAAGCCGGCGGTCTTCTTGATCTTGCGGACCTCATCGCGGGCCCGCGAGACGGTTCGGAACGGGCCATCGGCGTCTTGCGGCTCGGGCAGCTTGCCTGACCACGCGTCGTTGCCATCGACCGCCACATGGAGGCGGAGGGCCTCCGGCCAAGCCTTCGAGGGACTAACGATGATCGCGATCGCCAGGACGATCGCCAGCGAGACAACTTGTTTGCGCATCGACATGCCTCCCATGCCGGACATCCTGGCAGCTCGTTGCGCGGTTGTCAATTGGCCAACCGCCCTTGGCCGCCTCCTCCTGTCATTGTCCGAACGGCCGAAGGCCGATTTCGCAACGCCTTGCGTCTTATCAGGTTGCGCCGACTGGCGTGACAGCGTCGAACTTGCCGAAAACGTTGAATGTCTCGCGGAACAACCCATTGACAGCCGATAGCTAAGCTGGCAAAATAAGTGATTCTCGGCTGCGAGGCGGCCGTTCCCGACGAGTGCGAGACAGCTCATGCCCACGATCAATCAACTGGTGCGAAAGAAGCGGCGGATGCCGCGGAAGTTCAGCAAGGCCCCCGTTCTGGACCAATGTCCCCAGAAGCGAGGCGTCTGCCTTCAGGTCAAGACGATGACCCCGAAGAAGCCGAACTCGGCCCTGCGGAAGATCACCCGTGTGCGG
>JAJFUI010000335.1 GCA_021372555.1 Planctomycetaceae bacterium
CTCGAGCGCGGTCAGCACGTTATCGCGATTCATGGCGAGCACCTGACGCCAAAGCTCCGGATCGCTGGCGGCGACTCGGGTGGTGTCTTGGATGCCGCGGCCGCAGAGCCGGAAGAGTTTTTCCGGTACGGTCAGCGCCAAGATAGCGGCCGCCAGATGAGGCAGATGGCTGGTCATGGCCAAAGCCTGATCGTGTTCTTCCGGCGACATCTTGACGACGACGGCCCCGAGGGCCTGCCAAAAATCGGCCAACTGGTCGAAGTCCTCGGCGCAGGTGTTTTTTGTGGGCGTGAGGACCGCGACGCGGCCCTCGAACAGGTCGGCGGAGGCGTGCTGGGCGCCGGTCTTCTCGCTGCCGGCCAAGGGATGGCCACCCAAGAAGCGGCAACCGTTGGGCAAGTCGCCGTCGAGCGATTCGACGACCTGCTGCTTCGCGCTGCCGGTGTCCGTGATGAGCGTCCGCTGGCGGCAATGTTTCGCGGCCTCGCGGACCTGCTCGACGAGGCGGCTGACGGGCGTGCAAACGATGACCAACTCGGCATCGGCCACGCCCTTCGCCAGATCGATCGTTGTGTGGGTGACCGCGCCGACGCGACGGGCAACGCGCAAGCCTGGCTGTCCCCGACCGATGCCGACCACGCTCTTGGCCAGGTTGCGCTGGCGCACGGCCATGCCAATTGAGCCGCCGATCAGGCCGACGCCGACGATCGCAACGGTGTCCCACTGTTTCATGGCAGTATTCCGGACTCTGTTGACACCCTATCGAGTCATCCTGAGCGAAGCGAAGGATCTCTTGCAGTTCGTCCGAGATGCTTCGCTTGGCTCAGAATGACAACAGGCGGTTTCGGCACTTTTTTAACAGGGCCGGTATTCCGGATAGCGCCGAACCGGTGTCTCTCGCCGCAAGCTGCGATTTTACCAGATCGCCCCTGCCTTGCAGCGGGGGGGCATTGAAACGGGCCACGTCTGGGGGTATGCTTGGATTATGAACAGCGTGCGATATGTCTATTGGGAGGACGGGGGCATGTGGTTGGGATACTTGGAAGAGTTCCCCGACTATATGACTCAGGGCGAGACTCTCGAAGAGCTTCAAGCCAATCTTCGCGACATCAACGACGACCTGACCGGTGGCGTCATCCCCGGTGTCCGCCGCGTTGCCGAGTTGCCTGTCGCATGAAACGCATCGATCTCATCCGCCAACTGGAACAGCAAGGATGCGTCCTTATCCGGCATGGCGGACGGCACGATTGGTATCAGAACCCGCGAACCGGCGTCTGCCAACCCATCGCGCGGCATAACGAGATCAAGGAGCACCTTGCCCGGCATATTCTTCGGAAGCTGAAGAGCTCGTAGACGGCAGAAGCGACCTCGGGGCGTAGTTGCGGTGTTCTTGAGCGTCCGTTCTTGCAGCGTCTCGTCCCAACCCGATCTTCAGCGAGGTGATAGGATGAAGATTCCGTGCCCTTTCTGTTCAGAGAATATTGTCTACGATCCCGCTATAGCTGGGAAGACAATTGACTGTCCGAATCGTGGAAGAGCGTTGACCATGCCGGCGGTCGGGCAGCTTTCTCAAGAGTATCGGGAGGAATACCGGGCCGAGCAAGAGAAGACGCGGAAGAAGGCAGAAGCCCAGCAAAAGAAATTAGAGGAGCAACGCAGGAGGGACGAAGAGCGCGCGGAGCGGGAGCGACAGCGGTGGGCGGAACGTGAACAAGCGCGGCAGGAACAATCGCAGCGCGACGCGGAAGCGGCCGCCTGGAAATCGAAAGTAACGCAAGCTGCGTGGGAGGTGTCCGAGGATGGAGTTGTCGAGGGTAGTTATCCGACGCTGAATGCGATGGCTGGTTTCTATCGTATGCTGGCGGTGTTGGTCGCAATGCTTGGCGCCCTTTGCATCATTCTTGCCCTGGTTGTCGGCATGCAGCAGAGCCCGGCGCTCGCCGTCGTCGCAGCGGCCATTACCATCGCTTGGGTCGGGTTCACGATCTTTCTGCTGCTATTGGCGTCCGAGTCGATCAAGCTGATGGTGAACGCGGCCAACGACATGCGTGTGGCGAAAGCCTTGCTAAAACGCATAGCCTATCCGCCGGAGAATGCGGTACAATAGGGTGGCGGCCGATTGAAAACGCGGGGGTTCACGAGGTGGCAAAATGACGCTGAAGATCGTGTTGGAACCAAGCGACGAGGGCGGATTTACTGCTTTTGTTCCGGCGCTGCCAGGATGCGTCTCGGAAGGCGATACGCGGGATGAAGCCCTCAAGAACATCCGGGAAGCCATCGAATTGTATCTGGAACCGGTTGACGATGACTTCACCTTCGCGCCGAACGTCGAATCGGTGGAACTTACGGTATGAGCAAGGTTCCAAGTCTGCCGTTCGACCAAGTCGTTCGAGCCCTCCAGCGCGATGGTTGGATCGTGGTGCGTCAGCGAGGCAGCCATGTCCGACTGCAAAAGCATGTTGCAACCGAAACACTCAAGCTGACAGTCCCGGCGCACCGACCCGTCAAGCGGTCTACGCTTGCCCACATTATCAAGCAGGCTCACCTTTCAGTGGACGAGTTCCTCGGCCTGCTATGAGCCGCTTGGCCTCCGAAGGCCTGCTGTGTCATGATCGAAGTCTACCAGTACCCCCATACCGTCACGCCGGATGAGATTGACGAGTTGGGGCATGCCAACAACGTGGTTTACGTGGCCTGGATGCAGGCCGCGGCGGTGACGCACTCGGCGGTGTTGGGGTGGACCACGGAGCGATATCTGCAACTCGGCAAGGGGTGGGTCGCACGACGGCACGAGATCGAGTACCTCCGGCCGGCGTTCGAGGGGGACGAGCTGATCATCGAGACCCGGGTGGTGGACATGAAGAGGGTCACGTCGCGGCGGCTGTTTCGGATTCTGCGGCGTTCGGACGGGGAATTGCTCGCCCGAGCCGCGACCGACTGGGCGTTCATCAACTACGCCACTGGCAGGCCCACCCGCGTGCCGGCCGAGATTGCCGGTGCGTTTCCCATCTTGAGCGATTAGTGTTGGCGGGCGGCCGCGTGCTGGGTGGCCCCCTTTTGCTCTTGCCCTGGCTGGGCGCAGCGGGTACAAGTCGCGTGCCGGAACTAGTCTGATCTTCTCTAGTCACACGCTGCTATGCGACGGATACAGCCCTATTATCGCCTGGCGACCCAAGTCGTTGTATGCCTGCTAATTGCGGCAACGGCTTTGGGTCAAACCACGCCGCCCAAACAACTGACCGATGCGGAGCTGATCGCGCTGCTGCAGACGCGAAAGAAGCAGGTCGACGAAATCCGCGATTTGGACGACGCGACGAAGGCAAAAGTCCGCGACCTCTGCGACCAGGGGCTGGCGGAAATGGAGAAGATCAAGGGCTTCACCGCGAGAATGGTCTTTTTTGATCAGCGGGCAGCCCACGCGCCTACGGAAATCGAGCAGACGAAAGCGGCTTTGGCGGCCCTGCCCACGCAGCCGAGCATTGTGTTTCCCGCCGAGGTGACGCTGCCGCAAATCGAGCAAGCGATCGCGGGGCGCCAAGCCGAGCTGGAGACCTGGCGACGGGACCTTGCCAACGTCGAGACGGAGTTGAAAGGGCGGGGAAGTCGGCGGGCCGACATTCCCAAGGACATCAGCCGGGCGCAACAGGTCCTTAGCGACATTAACGGCGAACTGCAGGCCCCGGCGGCGGCCGATGAGACCTCGGCGACCACGGCGGCGCGGCGGTTCATGCTACTCGCGAAGCGAAGGGCCGCCGAGCAGGAGGTACTCTGCTGCCAAAAGGAATTGGCGGCTTCCGAGGCTCGGGCGGACTTGTTGCCAATCAGTCGCGACCTGAACGCTCGCCGCGTTGCGCTGGGCGAGCAGCAAGTCAAGCAATGGCAGGAGTTGGTCAACGGCCGACGGCAACAAGACGCGGAGCAGCAGGCCCGTCAGGCGGCGTGGGAAGCGGGCCAAGCCATTCCCGCGGTGAAGCAGTTGGCGCAAGAGAACGCCGCATTGGCGGAGCTCCGCAAGTCGTTGGCTCAGCACATCGCGGACGCCACGAGCCAGCTCAATCTAGCGAACCAGCAGTTGACCGCGCTTCGGAGCCAGTACGAGCGAGCCCGCGGCAAAGTCGAGACGGTTGGATTGACCAACGCCATCGGGCTTTTGTTGCGGAAACAACGCGACACCCTGCCGAATCTGGCCGCGTACCGCCGGCAGATTAACGGTCGCCAGCAGACCCTCGCGGACGGCCAGTTTGCGTTGCTGCAGTGGCAGGATCACCGGGCCGCGCTGGCCAATCTCGACCAGCAGACGCAGGTAGTGTTGCAGAACCTGGTGTCGCCGGAGCAGGCGGGAAATCGGGTGCAGTTGGAGACCGCCGTTCGTGAGGCGTTGAACGCCCAGAAAGACTATCTGGATGCCCTGATCGCCGACCAAAACACCTATTTCGGCAAGCTCGAAGACCTCGACACGGCGCAGCGGCAACTGGTTGCGGAGTCCGAGCGTTTTGAGCGGTACATCGATGAGCGAGTCTTGTGGATCGCCAGCGCCGCGCCGCTTGGACCGGTCGACGCCCGCTGGGCAGGCGACGCAGCGTGGTGGCTCGCTCGGCCTGAATCTTTGCTCGAGTTGGGCCGCGCGGTGGTGGCCGACGCCCGGGCAAACATCGCGATCTGGGCGGCGGCGATTGGCGTCTTTTTGCTCCTGACGTATCGCCAGCGTCGCGGCCATGCGCGGATCGAGGAAATCGGGCAGCAGGCGATGCGGGGGAGCTGCTGCCGATTCGTCCCTACGATTGAAGCGGCCGCGCTGACGGCGATCATGGCGATACCGGGACCGGGTCTGCTTTGGTTCCTCGGCTGGCGGTTGGCGGGCCCGGGCGATCCCTCTGAGCTATGCAAAGCCGTGGGAATGGGTTTTACCGAGGCAGCCAAGGTTTATCTGGCGATGGAGCTCTTGCGGCAGACCTGCGCCAAGCAGGGGTTGGGCGAGGCGCATCTCGGTTGGTCCGTTTCTGCGCTGAAGGTGCTGCGGCAAAACATTCGCTGGTTCAGCCTCCCGATGCTGTTGATGATGTTTGTGGCCGTGACGATGGCCTGGCAGCAGAATGACCGCTGGGACGCGTCGCTGGGGCGAATTTCGTTCGTTTCGGGGCTTCTCTGCTTCACGCTGGTTTTGCAGCGAATTCTGCGTCCGGCCGGCGTCATGTTCCAAACCATGTTCGCTGAGCGGCGTGGTGGATGGCTCGATCGTTTTCGGAACATCTGGTGCCCGGCTTGCGTGTTGCTTCCGACGGCGTTGGCCGTGCTGGCGATGGTGGGCTACCACTACACCGCTCGGCAATTGGTGATTCGGCTCATTTTGAGCATCTATGTGCTCGTCGGCGGCCTGGTCTGCCGCGCGCTTTTGCTGCGTTGGACTTTGGTGAGCCAGCGGAAACTGGCAATCGAGCAGGCACGGCACCGCCGCGCCACAGCGGCCTCGGACGGCAGCGCCGAAGAATCCGACGTTGGAGCTCTGATCGCGAGCGCGGCGGCGCCACAACTCGACCTGGCTGCTATTAACATCCAGACGCGGCGATTCATTGGCTACTCGTTGGGAATCGCAGCCGCATTGGCGTTCTGGTGCGCGTGGGTCGATGTGCTGCCGGCGTTGGGCATTTTCAATCGGATCGAGGTCTGGCAGACCACGGTGTCGGTTAGCGAAACAGTGCCAACCGCGGATGGCAAGACACAGACCAAGGTAACTGAGCGGCCGTCGCCGGTGACGGTCGCGAGCCTTGGGCTTGCGATCATCATTCTTGCTACGACCGTGATTGCGGCCAAGAACATCCCCGGGTTGCTGGAAATGGCCGTGCTGCAGCACCTGCCGCTGGACACCGGGGCACGGTACGCCGTTTCGACAGTCTCGCGATATGCCATCACGGTGTTTGGCATGCTGTTGTGTTTTGGGATGCTTGGCGTTGGATGGTCGAAAGTGCAGTGGCTTGTGGCCGGCATGGGCGTCGGGCTCGGCTTTGGCTTGCAGGAGATTTTCGCCAATTTCATTTCTGGTTTGATCATTCTGTTTGAGCGGCCGGTGCGAGTGGGCGATGTCGTCACGATTGACACTTTTAGCGGCGTGGTTTCCAAGATTCGAAGTCGCGCCACGACGATCACCGACGGCGATCGCAAGGAACTGATTATTCCCAACAAAGAGTTTATCACCGGTCGCGTGCTGAACTGGACGCTGTCCGACCCGGTAAATCGCGTGGTGATCAACGTTGGCGTTGCCTACGGTTCGGACACGCAAAAGGCGGCGGCGATTCTTGAGGGCGTCGCGCGCAACCACCCGCACGTGCTCGACGATCCGCCGCCGCGAGCGATGTTGGACTCGCTGAGCGATGGCTCCCTGCACTTCGTGCTTCATTGCTTCCTGCCGAATCTCGACAACCGGCAAACGGTGATTCACGAGTTGCACGTGGCGATTGATCGGGAGTTTCGACGTTCAGGCATCGACTTCGCGCTGCCGCAGCAGGAGCTGCACGTCCGGTCGATTGACGTGCCGTTTCCGAGCGTGCCGCCGAGCGGCAGGCCCCCGGCGGAAAGATTCCCACGGCCGGCCGCGTGAGCGGCGAGGCAATGACGAAGCGCGAATGACGACCGGGCCGCGAGATGATAGAATACGGCGGTTGACCGCTTCGTTTGGGGGAGCAATCGCCGCTTGATCCTGACACGGCCCTCACCCTAGCCCTCTCCCAAAGGGAGAGGGGACTAATGCTGCGGTTCGTCAGTCGAGCTTCGTGGTGTTTCCGATGCCGCAACTGCCGTCCGAGTACTTTCCGCCGGTTGGCGAGGCCGATGCCGAGGGGCTGATCGGATTCGGGGGGGAGCTATCGCCGGAGTGGCTGCTGGATGCCTACCGGCACGGCATCTTTCCGTGGCCGATCACGGATTTCGACGCGCCGTTGGCTTGGTGGTCGCCGGATCCGCGGGCGGTGATCGAGTTCGACCGCTTCCATGTCTCGCGGCGGTTGCGACGGACTTGCCGCAGCGATCGGTTCGAAGTGACCCATGATGTTGATTTCCGCAACGTGATTCGCGGCTGTGCGATGGCACCCGGCCGGATCGGGCATACCTGGCTTACGCCCGAGATGATCGATGCGTACATCCATCTGCACGAGTTGGGTTTCGCCCACAGCGTCGAGGTGTGGCACCAGCACGAGCTCGCTGGCGGCGTGTACGGTGTTTCGATCGGCGGGCTGTTTGCGGCCGAGTCGAAGTTCCATCGGGTGCGCGATGCGTCGAAGGTGGCTCTCGTGCATCTGATCGAGCACTTGCAGCGTCGAGGCTTCACGCTTGTGGACATTCAGCAACTCACGCCGCACACGGCGCGGCTGGGCGCGGTGGCAATTCCGCGGGCCGAATACCTAACGCGGTTGGCTGCTGCGGTCGAGTTGCAGGTCACATTCTAGTCCCATCTATCATGACAACTCCCGAGATCCTTTACCAAGGTTGGCGCTTTCGTGTCGAGCGGGCGGTGCAAGTGACGCCCGATGGTGTCGAGCACGTTCGGCAGGTCATTCGGCATCCGGGCGCCGTGGTGATTCTGCCGTTGCTGGACGACGGACGGATATGTCTCCAGCGCAACTTTCGCGTGGCGGTTGGGCGAAAGCTGATCGAACTGCCGGCCGGCACGCTGGAGCCAAACGAGGATCCCGCCGAAACGGCGCGGAGAGAGTTGGCTGAGGAGACTGGTTATCGGGCGGGGCGGATCGAGCACGTCCTGACGTTCTGGATGTCGCCGGGGATCCTGGATGAGCGAATGCACCTGTACTTAGCCAGGGATCTGCAGGCGGGCCCGACGGCGCTTGAGCCGGGCGAAGACATCGAGACGCTGCTGTGCAACTGGGACGAAGCGATGGGATTGATCCGGCGGGGCGACATTCAGGACGGCAAGACACTGGTGGCCTTGCTGCATTACCGGACCTTTGTCGGCAGCTAGCCCCGATCTGCGGGCGAGCCGACCGGGAGCCCGCTCGGAACGCGGCTCAAGGGCTCACGGCGATCGACCCGCCCTGCGTTAGAACGCCGGCTAATGGCCGGAAGATTGCGTTGCGCCGACGCCGCCGGCGATGGTGTCCCAGAGAGCGGCAGTCTTGTTGCCGACCAGGGCAATGCTCGCCAGCGCAGCGAGTAAAATCAGCATCAACATGACGGCGTATTCAACGGCCGTGGCCGCCTCGTCATCGCGAAGTAGCCCGACAATGAGTCGCATGAAAACGGTCTCCAAACGGCGCGAAACGCCCCATCCATCAAAAGCCTATGTCGCCGGTGGCAATAGTCAAAGGCCACGGCGGGACGGGGCTTCGCGTCGGCCTTTGAGTTGCGAGCCCAAGTCGGCGGCATCTTTTTTCGGTTCTCACGGCCGGCTTTGCGTCACCGTCGTGACAGGCTCGCAACCATGCGGAGGGGTGTCGGTTGTGTGGTTTGGGGAGAATGGGTATTATGTGTGGCCGTTTTAATGCGAATTGGCCCTCGAAGATTGGCAGCGTTGGAGTGAGAGATGGACAGCTGGAAAGTGACGTCTGCGGTTGTGTTTCTGTCGTCGGTTCTGGTTTCGAGTGTTCAGGGCGGCACTATTTGCTACGCGGTGACCGACCTCGGGAGCTTGGGCGGCGTCTGGGGGTGCGCAAACGACGTTAATGCTGGTGGCCAGGTGGTCGGCCAACGATTCGCCGCGAACGGGGGCGTCAATCGTGCCTTCTTGTTTCACAACGGAGCTACGACGGACATCGGCGACTTGACCAATGGCGGCGGGAGTTGTGCGTACGCCATCAATCTCTGGGGGCAGGTTGTCGGGGGCTCTTGCACCGGCGGAAGTGGCGCCGAGCATGCGTTTCTTTTCAACCGCGGAGTCATCACCGACCTGGGAACGCTTGGCGGTAGGTGGAGCTGTGCCTACGGCATCAACGACAAAAGCCAAGTGGTGGGGGCGGCCTACACTGCGGACGACGCGGTCCAGCACGCGTTCCTCTACAGCAATGGGGCCATGACGGACCTGAACAGCCTGATTGCTCCCGGCTGGGAGCTAATTTGCGCGACCGCCATCAACAACAACGGCTTGATTGTTGGGATGGGGGTCAATTCCAGCGGCCAGGCTGACGCGTTCCTGCTCACGCCAACGCCCGAGCCGTCGGCGCTCGTCATTCTCGGCATCGGTGCTGTGAGCCTATCTGCGTACTTTCTTCGAGCGCGACAAGGGATTGGCCGAGGAAGTCGATAGGCGAAGCATTGCGCGTTCACGCATCGTCTTGGTCCCCAAGCTTTCACTCACCGTTTCGGATTGCGTTGAGTTCGCTTTCTGGCGGGATCATCAGGTGGCGTCGTTCCATCGGTGACAGGCACTCGCGGAGGTCGTACCAGACCTCATTTCGATCGCACTCGCTGCCGAGATGCAGCAGTTCCATGACGCCGACGAATTCGAAGAAGACGGGGTTACGCTCGCTGTTCTCGTAGTGGTGTTCGGCCCTCTTACCTTCGCGTTGTGCTTTGGTTAGCGCGGATTTGGCGGATCGGGCATTGAGGATGACGATGCGTTCTTCGCAGAGTCGCCGCTTGCCGCTATCACCGTTGACTACGACACGAAACTGAAATAGGAGTTTAGCGGCGTAGCGATTCATTCCTTCGGCTCCGATTGCGGTTCTACATCCCAAGTTTGCAGGGAAGGCGTGGAACGCCTCGATGGGATGCATCCATACAGCGAGCCGCGCACTTGCCACACTAATTTGTGACAAGAGGCGGCTCGCGATATACGCATCGTTGGGGCGATTGGCTGACGCCGCACGCCGTGCATTACTAGGCAGCGGCACCTCGTTTTCGCGTCGCGAAAACCAGGCCTACCAGCGAGACAGTGGCCAGGAGCGTCAGGGTGCCGGGCTCCGGAGTGGGGGACGCAGGCGTTGGATCCGCCGTGATCGACACCCACTTTTTGTCGATGTAGGCGAGCGTGCCGGCTTCGCTGGCGGTGGCCAGAATGTTGTCGAAGACGAGCATAACGCCAGTGACGCTGCCGCCCGCGTACGGTGTGCGGGCGAGCGCCGCGCCGGGGTCTTGGAACACCATCGTGCCCTGCCAGCCGGAAGTGCTAACGGGGTCGGTGGCGTAGAAAGTCCGTGATCCCACGTCGGCCGACGATGGTGTGTACTGCATCGTGCCGGCGATGCTGATCAGGGGACCGGTGACCGGGGCGCCATTCACGCTAGTGATGAACAGTTGAGCCGCGTTGGCGCCGACGTATGCCTTGGTCAGGTCCGTGGGACGGCCGCCGAAGAAGAAGCAGGCGCCGCCCTCGTTGACGACCACGTCGCTGATATCGCCGGCAGACGTGATCCAAACGCGGAGCAAGCCATCAGTCATATTGACGCCGTTGGCTCCGGAGGAGCTGGAGGAAAACGCTGTCGGACTGAACAGCAGCGTATCCCCGTATTGAACGGAGTCGCCGAAAATGGGCGACGCTCCGCTTGTGTAAGAGACAATCTCACCGAGTGCCGGTGACGCGGAGAGCAGCAGAACACAAAGGCCTGCGATGCTGATCCGCTGAATCCAATCATGCGACTTCATTGCTGCCGCCTTTGAAGGGGGAAAGGGGCGTTACACGACGCAAAACGCTCGTCGTGGAAAGAGATGGAAGTCGCCCGGGGCGCATGCCGCCGACGAAGACTGTTGGCAAGAAGCGTTGCCCCCGCCGCGTTGAGATTGCTCTCAGCGGGCGCGCAACACCAGCGCAAGTTGCGAGCTGGGATTCTTGCCGCAGCCTCTAGGACGATTGCCTGGTGCGCGCCGTTCCGGGGGCACACACCTCTCTGTTCCAGCGTGCATATTAAACGGATGTCGTCGTAAAAGTCAACGCTGAAAAAGGCCTCAAAATACGAATTCGTCCCAAACGAATTAAAGAGTTTTTAGCTTCGGAAAGCTTCGGACCCGAACGACAGCGATGCGCCGGCGGGCGCATTGGCGGCGAACGCCATTGCTATGCGAGGATTTACGACCAGACAGTCGGAGGCAACTACCGCGCGCGTCCGCGCAACGATCCGTCGCTGCGGTCTCCACGGCAAGGTTAGGTGTCGTGCGATAATTGGACATTTCGGAAACAAGACACCTCGGCGAGAAGCCGGCTGAGCTTGTGATTCGCGCGCATGCGCGGCGTAGGCCATGCTGCTTAACGACATCGCGCTTGAAAAACACGATCGGAGCTGGCAAAAAAGCTTCGTCGGTTCTAGCTGCTCTAGCTGCGAGCGTGACGCTGCTGACCGGCCGGCGATTTGACGGTCGGTCGCACCGAATGCGATGCGAACAACACGGACGCCAGCCCTCTTATTGACCGACTGCCATTAGGCCGGGGACCAGCGCAGCGGTTGGACGCCGGGGCGTGTTGTCGTGGGAGAGGATGCCTTGCGTCCCGACAAAGTAGCTGTTGAAGTCGGCGACGATCAGGTTGTATGCCGGCTTGGTGTTTGCAGAGTCGTCGTCCAATCGCTCGATGCTTCTGACCGGCACGCTGCCTGACGTTGTCCGGACGCTATCATGAGAGTTGAGCTGCTTTGCCGTTTGCCAAGCCTTGCCGGTGACCCAGAACGGATGGCCGGGCGTGACGGTGAAGGTCTCGCTGCCGAGCCCAACTCTGATTCGGGGCCCGGGTGAACGCACAGTCATTGCCAACACCGGTTTGTAGGCCAACTCGCCGGTGTCGGCGTCCTGGGCCAAGACACAGTCGCCGGGCTTGATCGTCTCAATCGATTGTTGTCCGCTAAGCGTCCACACTTTGGTGCCGGCCGCGAAGCATTCGCCGGGCAAGTAGGCAAGTCTACGGGCCGGAGTCGATGCGCCGTAAACGACTGGCCCGCCGCCTGCGGGCTGCGCGGGCGTGTACATGGGTGAGGCGCCGGCATACACGATGTGCTGTTGATAGGTGTACTCTGGCTTGCGTGGCGGTCCGTAGTCGGTGTCCTGTCTGCTGTCGACGGCGTAGTCGTTGTAATCTTGCCACCACCACTTCCACCACTGCGTGGGCTCATCGCTAAAGTCACGACCGGTGGTCTTCCGCAGGGCGGCAGCGATGGCCGCATTGCGTCGCGTAATGGCCTCGTTGGCACGATCGACGGCCTCGCGCAGGGCCGCTCCGCTTTGGGCAGCCTGCGCCTGGGCGTTCTGTGCGTTCCGTCGCCAGTTTTCGGCGGCGGCAACGCGGTTGGCCGCGTTCACATTGGCGAGCTCGCTGGAAGCCGCTGCGGCCTCGGCCGCAGTTTTCGCCTTGCGGTTCGTCGTGTCAACTGGATCGTTCGGATTGAGCGCGGCTGCGGGATCGACATCGGCGAGGACGCCGGATGCGATCAGAGTGGACAGGTCGGCGGTGCTGGATCTTGTCGTGGCGGCGCCGGGGATCACGTATGTATACACGGGATCGAGACACGCGGACGGATAGCTGGGTGATATGCCTAGCGAAGAGGTGGTTGCGGCCATCGGGCCTTCTTGCGATACCGAGTAGTTTGCAATCAGGTCGCCGCTGGCGCTGAGTCTCCATTGCATGCTGGCCTCGATTGGTGATTGCAGGCCTGAGAGCAGCATTGGCACGTAGTGGTCCAGCGGATGGCGTTTCAGGGCGGCGATTGCGGCCGCCCGAACGTCGTCGAACGCGGAAAACGCGGCGAAACGAGCCAGCGATTCGGCCGCGGTGGGCTGCGGGTTGCCGCTCAACAGGCGCGTCATCGCCAGACTCATCTCGCGATAAAGCCGCGTCTGGCGTTTGGCGCCGATATGCCGCCAAAGCGCCGTCTCAAGGCCCATCAGTTCCGCGGAGTCGGATGTTGTGGCGATTTTCTCGGCGACGGTCGCCGGAACGGCCGGATTGTGTTCTTCTACGGCTCGGCGCCACTGGGCGACCAGCGGGCCCCAGCGATCGGTCGATTTCTGCACCGCATGGCGTTGCGCGGTCAGTTGGTCGGCCTGCCCTGTGGTAAGCATCTTGCCGGCGAATGGCCGCAGCCGCAGTGCGCGGATCGCTTCCTGATTGTCTGGCTGCGACTGGAGGACAGAGAGCCAATGCACGCGTTCTTGGTCGTCCAATCGGTTCTTGCGACACCAGCGAGCCAGGGATGCTTGCTGGGCCGCGGTGGGACCAGCCGCGTCGCGCCGCTTGGCATACTGAGCCAGCCGTGTATCGCTGCTGGCCGCCCTGACGGCATCGGCTGGCGGCAGCCACTTACCCTTTACGCGAACTTCGCCCGATTGCCAGTGGGCCTGCGGATCGTTGGGCGCGTCAACAATGGCCTTTTGCAGCAGAGCGGATCGTTCGTCGTCGCGTCCGGCCAACTCGCTTTCAATCGCTGCCCGGACGGAGCTTGGGGTCTTCGCCTGGGAGCGGTCCGGACTGCCGGCCGGGTTGCCAAATACGACTGAGGAAAATGGCACGATGAGGACCGCCGCGCCCACGAGCACGCGCCGGCTGATTGCAGGAAGTCGAGCTGTCATGGTTATCTCCTCCGCATGCGGTTTTGTTGGCGACGACGACAACAACGCAGGAAGCCGGGGGCATTATTGCTGATCGCTGCGGAGTAATAAACCCCGCTCGCCGCGGCAGGTTTCGGAAGTACTGATCGCAACCCACGCGGGTCTTGGAGGAGGGGCGGGCCTTGACGAGCGGCGCCTTAGCCGCGAGCTGCGCAGAGGGAGGGCCGTAGCCCTGGCGTACACCGCCGCAACGTCGTGTCACCGATGGCTTTCGGGCCAGCGTAATTACCGTGGCAGCAACACTGCTTGCAGGCCCGACAAGTCTTGCGCCAGTTGGCCGTCGGCGGAGACCAGTTGATCGGCATCAATCGAGTCGCCTGGGACGTGCCGATCGGACAGGGCGGCGTCGACCAGGGTTGCGCTGAGTTGCGAGCCCGCGAGCAGGTTGGAGGCCGGCGATGCCTGGCCGTCCGCATTCGGGTCGCTGTGACGAGCTATTGAGGGCACATCGGTGGTTGGCGCAAGCTCCGACAGCTCCAGCGTCGAGGAGAGCGGGTGGTTGCCCGAGGCGACGATCGAATTGGAGAGCGTGAGCAGGTCGAGTGAGGCCAGCGGCTCTTGCGGGGTTTCCGTTGGATTTTGGACGGGATATAGGGGACCAACATCGGACGTTACGAAACGCATCAGGATGACGTCGCAGTCCTGTTTGGGACCGTAAGGCTGATCGGTCGTGGAGGTAAAGCCGGCGACGATGATGTCCCCGTCGGCAGTCCTGGCGAGTGTTTCGCCAATGAGCCAGGATGAAACGTCGGATCGATGTTGGAACGACACGGTTCCGCCGTCGCCGAAAGAAGTGTCGATCGTGCCGTCGGCGTTATAGCGGGTCAGCGCGCTGTCGGCCAGGATGACGATTTTTCCGTCCGATTGAACGAGCAAATTGTTTTCGTCGGCGTATGCGTACTCGAGCGATTGCACTCTCGTTCCACCGTTTTGGCCGAAGCTGGCGTCCAACGTGCCGTCGTTGTTAAGCCGAATGAGGACGTCATGACAATTGGTCGGCAACTGTTCGCCGGCGGTGGCGATGATCTGCCCGTTGGACCGAACCGCGATATTCGAGAATCTGCCGCCAATCGTGTAGCCGTTCCAGGAGCTAAGAGACACCGTGCCGGCAACGCCGAACGTGGTGTCGAGCGTCCCGCCGGCATTGAGGCGAATCATGGCGGCGCCCGCACTCGTGCCGCCGCCGATCAGTATCTTTCCGTCGTACTGAAGCTGCGTGCATTGGGCCGTGATGGCTGAATCGCCTGAGAGGACCAGCGTTCCGCCATTAGCGAAGGTGGCGTCGAGGTTTCCGTTGACGTCGTAACGGACGATGGCGAGGCTGCCGTCCTGTCGGTTGCCGACGGCAAGCACCTTGCCGTCGGACTGAACCATCAAGGTTGGCGTCGAGCCTACGAGGCCGCCCGTCACTACGTGGCCATTGAGCCCAAAGCTGGTGTCCGTGGAGCCGTCGGCATTGAGCCGCAGGAGCACCGCGCTTTGGTCTGCGGCGACGTTTTCCGAGTTTTGGCCCAACACCACGATTTTGCCATCAGCTCCGACGGCGACGGAGGCTTTGCGGAGGTAAAGGCCGAGCGCTGCGAGCGAGACTGTTCCGCCGTTTCCAAAGCTGGTGTCGATAGTGCCGTCGGCATTGAAGCGGGTCAGGAACGGGGTGTACCAGTTGCAGCCGTTCGCGACTACGCCGCAAACCAACGTTTTCCCATCCGGTTGGCTAACAACGCTAAGCAACGGCGTGGACGTCAAAGCGGGGCCCCGAACGAGCCCATCCGTGCCAAACTGAGAATCCCGGTCACCATCGGCTTGGCTGGCCGGTGAATTCATGGCGAGGAGCGTCAGGTCGGAATCCGTCGCCGCTTTGCCCTGGAAAGACTCGGAAACGAAGGCGGACGCCACCGGTTCTATCGGTGGTTGCTTGGCTGCCGCGTCCACGAGGGTGGCCATCGCCGTTGGGGAAATTGAAAGCAACTGGCGGGATTCGAGCAGCTCGAACCGCAGGCGGTGATGCGTGGGCCGGGCTGATTTCCGGTGCCGACGAGTGCGAAGCGAAAAGCCATCAGTTGGATTTTCTTGCCGCGGCGCCATGGTTGTCCCCTTTTTCTGTGGTGGCAGCGAACGGGTGTTGCCTTAAATGAGCGCTCTTCTCGGTTCCGACCCCGCGAAAACGCGTCTTTCCTTGGTCTCTACTGGTTTAGGCCGGTAGAGACCGCGCTTTGTCACGCAGGCTGCAAATAATGGGCCAACCGTTAGGCGGTTTCGCGCTGACGCGGCGGCACAAGGCAAGTTGGGCAAAGCTCGGTCTTTGATCGCCATCGCTCGGAAAGACGGGGACCGGCAAGGGACACCAGGGCGATCGCGATTGCGGTTTGGCGGGTGTCGAGTGGATACGCGGGCAAGGGAGTGCCGCTATCCGCGTCGTTTGCGATTTCGGCAAAGACCGCTTGGCGAGCAAGTTCCGCACCGTCGGACGCCTGCGCCGGCTGGGAACCAACTGCCATGGTCGGCAGTGACGCCGTGACTATGACCTTTCTTGGCGATGCACTTGGGGCGGATGGGTTCGGTGGCCCGAGGCGGGCGGCGGGGTGTTCAACTCGGGGGTTCTCGATGGCAGAAGCAAGCGAGATGGCGATGCTATCGGGCGTTGTTCGACGGGTGCTGATCTGGTACGCGCTGGGTTGGTACTGCGGCGATGCAGCGTTGACTGGTGAGGCCACATCGCTGCTTGCGAGCGGGATCTTCTTCCAGGCGGCGACGCCTAGCGCTTCTTTTGCGCGTTCGGCGTGGAATCCGGCATTCTCGTCGTGGGCCGTGGCCAGTTCGAACGCCTGGCATCGGCCGCTCGTTGCGTCGACGCCCGCCCGGGCCGCATCGTTTCGCGTTGCGACGGGCTGGGCGGCGGGGCTGGCGACCATGGCCACAACTGGCGGCTTCGTAGCTGCGGGAATCTCAATGGTGTCGGCCAGGTTGTTGCCTGGCAACTGGAGGTCGCCAATGGGACAGAGGGTCGGCGCGATGCTCGCGGGACTCAGGTGCGCCGTGTTATCGTAGAAAGCAGGCACCGGGCCTTGCCAGTTCTTGGTGTACCCATCGCAAATGGCCGTCGACGGGCCGGTCCAGCCGTTCGGAATTGTCGGCGAGACGATGATCAGCGACGGGTCGACCGTTAACGCTGTTTGGTGTGGCTGCGTGTCGATCAGCGTCTGGAAGACGGCCGAGAGCAGCAGGCGATCTTCGATGCGCTCGACAGCGAGCCGGCGATGCCCGGTGGAGTGACGACCGATCCGAGGGAGTCTGGTCGAACGTCCGTGAGCGTTGAGTTTTGTGGCCATGGTGCTATTCCGATTTCGGATGGCGGGGCAATAGTTTCGCCTCATCGGCGGCCGCTGTGGCTTCCTTTTCGCGTTGGCCGGATGCCAGAAGCGCGCGGCGATAATTGGCGTATTGTTTGGTCAGGAACTCGCGAAACTGGGTCTCTTGCGGCGCGTGTTCGCAGGCGAACCGCTGTTCGAGGACCGCCTGCTCATAGATTTTGGTGGCGTCGTCGAGGCGGCCGAGTTGTTCGAGGGTTCGTCCCAGGTTATTGAGAATGCCGCCCAAGGTGCTGCGATAGCCGGGTTCGTTGGGATAGTCGTCGACCAGTTCCTTCATGATCGCCCGGGCGGACTCGAAGGATTTGTTGGCGTTGTTGAGACTGTTGGCCTTGCTGTGGAGCCGGCCCAGGTTGTTGTGACTGACGGCCAACTCGCAACGGAAGCGGATTACCGACGGCGACTTGCGAACGAGTTGTTCCTGAACCGCGATCGCACGTCGATAGGATGCCTCGGCATCGCCGACTTGTCGGTTGCAGCTCTGCAAGGCGCCGAGGTTGTTGTAGCTCAGGGCAAGATCGCTTTGGTAGTCGGCGTTGTTCGGCTGCAAGCGGACGAGTCTTTCCTGGATGGCCAAGGCTTTCTTGGAAGATCGTTCTGCCGTGAGCGGATCGGTTTTCGCTTGAAGGAAGCTGAGGTTGTTGTAGCTGACGGCCAAATCGTGCTGATGCTCGGGCTTTTGGGGAAAACGTTCGGCGAGCTTTTCTTGGATGCTGGTAGCGTGCTCGTAGGCCTGCCCTGCCTTGGAAAGCTGATTGACGCCGCTAGCCAAGAGGCCCATGTTGCCATAGGTGAGGGCCAAATCGCTTTGGTAGCGGACGTCGCCGGGGTTCTCGGCGATCAACCTCGATTGGATGGCCAGGGCGCGCTGATATGCCTTTTCGGCGTCATCCGGCTTGCCGGCGGCGCTAAGCAGCAACCCAATGTTGTTATGGCAAATGGCGAGATCCGCCCAAAACTGCGGATCTTCGGGATGGGCGACGGCGACGGGCTCCAGGGCTTGCGCCGCCTGACGATAGTCGGCCAAAGCGGCGACCTTGTCGCCAAGCTGCTCTTTAACGGCCGCCGCTTTCGAGTACGTGATGGCCAAATCTGCTTGGAACGTCGGGTCGTTGTTGGCGTATTGGATGAATCCGCGGTAGTAACCCAGCGTATCGAGCAGCAACTCGTGGCGAAGCGGTTCGGCGCCGGGCAGCCCCTTCAGTCGCTCGGCGTGATGTGCCCCAAAACGGTCGACCACCTCGCGAAGCTGGCGGAAATGCGTCTCCGCTCGATGCAGGTTCGACTCCGCCTGGGCCAGCGCGGCTTTTGTCTCGTAGTGTTCGCGTGCAATCAGCAAGCTGCTAAGCACCGCGCCGACAAGGCCGATGAGCATCATGATCGCTGTGGCGGTGACCAGTGTGCGGTGGCGGCGCGCCCACTTCGCCGCACGATCGCGCAGGCTGGCGCGGCGGGCCGAAACCGGCTCGTTCGCAAGGAAACGCCGCAAGTCGTCGGCCAGTTCGTGGGCCGTCGAGTAGCGTTCGGACGGCAACTTGGCGATCGCCTTCAACAGGATTGTTTCGAGATCGATGGGGATCGCCGGGTTGGCTTGCCGGGGCCGTCGCGGCTCTTCGTCAGCGATCCGGCGATAGATCTCTTGGCGGTTGGCGCCGTCGAAGGCCTCGGTCAACGTTGCCAATTCGTAAAGCGTGATGCCCAGCGAATATACGTCGGTCCGATGGTCTACCGCGCCGGGCCGGCCGGCGACTTGCTCGGGGCTCATGTACCGGGCCGTGCCCATCAGGTCGCCCGTCGCGGTCAAGCGATCGTTCGCCTGGAACCGTGCTAAGCCGAAGTCGGTGATCCAGATTTTGCCATGATCGTCGAGCAGCAGGTTTGACGGCTTAACGTCGCGATGGATAATGCCGCACTCATGGGCATAGTCGAGCGCTTCGGCGGCGTCGACGCCCAGCCGGGCGACGGTGCGGAAGAACGCGTCGCATGTGAGCGATCCCGAGGTGGTGAATTGCCGCCAGGCGCTGGAGTTGCGTGGGGCCGTATCGTCGCCGGCGGCTGCCGCCGTGGGATCGCCCGGCGGGACGAGCTTGCGCCCTTCGTCGGCCACGCGCCGCAATTGCCGAATTGCCAGATCCAGCGGCTGGCCTTCGACATACTGCATGGCGTAGTAGTGGACGCCGCGCTCGCAGCCAACGAAGAAGACCGGCACGATGTTGGGATGCTGCAAATGGGCGGCTGCTTGGGCCTCGTTGTAGAACCGGGCGATCTGCTTCTGGTCCAAAACGGCGGCAAACGGCAGCACCTTGAGCGCGACGCGGCGATCGAGCGAAATTTGGCGGGCCTCGTAGACCACGCCCATGCCGCCGCGGCCAATCTGCCGCACAATCGCGTAGTCGCCCAGTTGTTTCCATGAAAAGTCGGGCGTTGGCGAGCGGCTGGGGTCGCTGGAACGGAACTCGGCCATTGCGGCGTGCAGGAAATCGAGGCCGCCGAGATGGGCACGCAGCGGCTCCGCGAGGTCCGGGTATCGAGCAATGAATTCGTCGGCGTTTGGCGTTTGGCCACGTTCCAGGGCGTCGAGATAGCTTTCCAAGACCTCGGCCAGCCGCTCTTGCAGTTCGGACGAGAGCGCGTCGATGCTTGATTCGCAGGTGGCGGGGCTTCTGTTCATGACGTTCCCCCGGCAATTTGTCGCTCTCGAATGCGGCCGATCGCCCGGAGCCAGAGCATTCGGGCGGCGCCGGGCGAGCGGCCCATGCGCTGGCCGATCTCCTGGAACGGCAGACCTTCGCAGTGTCGAAGCATCAAGACTCTGCGGTAGTCCGGCGGGAGGTCCGCCAGGCAGTTGGCCAGCATGATCGTATGTTCTCGATGATGGACGTCAGAGCTGGGCGACGGTCCGGAGTCGGCCAACGCTTCTTCGAGTCGGGCTGCGGAGCGGTCCATCGCCTCGCGCATGCCGTCCAGCCGAACCTCGCGGCGTACGTCGCGCTTGGCCGCGAGGATGTGCTTTTCCACTTCGCGGGCCATGTTGTTGACCAGAATCGCTTTCAACCAGGCCACGAACTCCCCCTCGGTGTTGCCGCGGAACTTGGCGAAGTCGCGATGGGCGTCGCAGTAGGTCTCCTGAACGACGTCCGACGGGCTGCATCGGGCGTGCAGCCGCTCGTCGATGTGCGTGGCCACCAACAGCTTGAGGTAGTTGCCGTAATACTGGAACAGCCGGCCGAGGCAGTCCGATGCCCCGCCGCGGGCGCGGGCTAAAAGCTGCTCGACATGGCATGACGATCCCGTGTCCATAGACCCACCTACCCAATTAGGCCGGCCGGGGCGCCGTTTGTCACGCCCCCCGGTTTGGGAAGAACGCGTGGGAAGCGGTTTTTGGTCTGGCTCCTTCCGGTGGTTCCGCTAATGAGGATAGCAGTGCCCCACCGGCAAAGCAACGGTGGACGGCGCGCAGTCCGGGCGTGGCGTCGAAGAGGGGGAGGCAGGATTGAACAGGAGGGAACAGAGGGAACAGAGATTGACGGTTTACGAGAAAGGTGAAGAGGGAAGATGGGCAGGTCACGTAAGCCGAATTATCTGCTGCGCTTCTTTTTGTCCTCCCCTTTTTTCTCGACGGCCGTAAGATTCCGTGGCAACGGCCGCGGCGGCAGTCTGCCGACGGCGGGGGGGCAGTGTGGTTGGTTTCATTCCCACAATTTCCGGAGGCCCTTATGGCTCGCGGAATCGATTCTGGCGGCGTTCGTCCGGGTTTGGCGAATCCAAGTTACCAAGCCTATGTCGTGCTGCGCATCGGCTTTGCAGTATTGCCGATCCTCGCGGGGCTCGACAAGTACATGCATCTGCTGGTCAACTGGGACTTGTACCTTTCGCCCCTGGTTCCCCGGGCAGTCCCACTCAGCGGCCATACGTTCATGCTCATCGTTGGCGTGATCGAGATCGTCGCGGGGCTGCTGGTAGCGGTGCGTCCTCGAATCGGAGCGTATGTCGTTATGCTCTGGCTGTGGGGAATCGTCGTCAATCTGTTGACGATCCCGGGGTACTACGACATTGCGCTACGGGATTTTGGCCTGTCGCTTGGCGCATTGGCGTTGGCCCGGCTCAGCGAGGAGTTTCACCGAAGAGATGGCGCGTCTCGATAGGGAGGCTGTGGGACGCGGGGGGCGCTAATCGGGTACAGCCGTCTCAACGATTTGGCTCAACGGCGAGTCTGCCGGCCAATGCATGGCACCGACGGCGGAAGGTCGCGGCCCTCACCCTAACCCTCTCCCGGCGGGAGAGGGGACTTCAGAAAAAGAGTCGGGGCGAGAGGATTTGAACCTCCGACTTTCTGGTCCCAAACCAGACGCGCTAGCCAGGCTGCGCCACGCCCCGAAGTGTTCTCTATGTTACCATGTTGGCCGCCGGCGGCAAGCGGTGTGGCTAGTGGCTAGTGGCTAGTGGCTAGTAGGCAGTAGGCAGTAGGCAGTGGGCAGTGGGCAGTGGGCAGTGGGCAGTGGGCAGTGGGCAGTGGCTAGCCGCAGATTTGCTTTTTGAGGCGTTCGAACTCTTCGTGGTTGCGGAAGAGGACGACGAGCTTTCCGCGGCCGCGGGCGTTGTGGGTAATTTTGACCTTCATGCCCAGCGCGGTGCGGAACTCCTGCTCGAGGGCGGCGACTTGCTCGCTCTTCGCTC
>JAJFUI010000337.1 GCA_021372555.1 Planctomycetaceae bacterium
CGAAGTTCACGGCCTGTTGGCGCATCAGGTCCATCAACTCAGGGCCCGTGGCGCCTTCCTTATTGTGCGGAGCCATCATCCGGCGACGATCTGGCGCGATGGCGCTGTCCAGGTAGGCTGTGAGATCGCCCGCCGGAAAGCCAGGGTAGTTCTCCACTTCGGTCGTCAACGACAACTGGCCCAGCGGCAGCGGTCCCGCCAGCCGGTTTTCTTCGGTAATCGCCCCCTCGAAAACCAGTGGCTTCAACGCGGCGCGGGCGGCTTAAATGGCGGCGGTCCAAGCGGCGGGGCCGCTGCCGATAATGATGACTTTTTCAGGCATGGCGATCGTTGGAGCTCCTTCCCTTGTCTGGCAACGAGTATTGGTTGGCCATTATAGGCGATTGCCACCGCCCGTCCATTGCCCGTTGTTCGTAGTTCGGGCTTTAGCCGGTGCGCTTTCTGGGCGCCCGTTGTCGCGGTAGTTGTACGTTCGTTGGGGCGGTAGTTGTACTGCCGCCCCGTTCCTCCACCGGCACCCGCTACCCGTTGGGGCGGTAGTTGTACGTTCGTTGGGGCGGTAGTTGCACTGCCGCCCCGTTTCTCCACCGGCGCCCGTTACCCGTTGGGGCGGTAGTTGCACTGCCGCCCCGGTTCAGGACGACAGTGACTTGTTCTCCGCCTAAAGGCGCCACTACCGAACAACTGCCGGCAGTTGCTGGTTTGCTGGGCAAACAATATGATGAGGGGAACCTTTTCGGGACCCGTCCCATGCACTCACTCTGGCTGGTCATCACGGCGCTGGCGGCGTTCCTGGTCGCCTATCGGTTCTACGGCGCCTTCCTGGCGGCAAAAGTCGCCGTGCTTAACGACCGGCGGATTACCCCAGCCCACCGGCTCCGCGACGATGTGGATTACCACCCCACGCGGCGCCTGGTGCTGTTCGGGGTCCATTTTGCGGCCATCGCGGGCTCGGGCCCGTTGGTCGGACCGGCGTTTGCCTCGCAGTTCGGCTATTTTCCCGGCTTTTGCTGGATCGTCATCGGCTCATGCCTGGCCGGCGGCGTCCACGACTTCGTGGTCCTGCTGGCCTCGGTTCGACATAACGGAAAATCGCTCCCCCAGGTCGCCCGTGAACTGCTCGGGCCGGTCGTGGGGGCCGCCACGACGGTAGCTACCCTGTTCATCATCATTACGACGCTTGCCGCCACGGGCAAAGTGGTCGTTAACGCCCTCAACGAGAGCGCCTGGGGCACCTTCACCATCGTCGTGACCATCCCGGCCGCCCTCTTGACCGGATTCTGGATGAACAAGATCCGGCCGGGCCGCGTCGGCGAGGCCTCGCTCATCGGCGTGACGCTTGTCGTGCTGGGCGTCGTCGTCGGCCAACGATTCGACGACTCGACATACCGCGACCTGCTCGTCTTCTCGGTCGACCGACTGGCGATCATCCTGCCCATCTATGCCGCGATGGTCTCCATCTTGCCGGTCTGGGTATTGCTCGCGCCGCGCGACTACCTCAGCTCGTACATGAAGGTGACCGTGATCGGCCTGCTTGGCATCGGCATCCTGGTTGCCAACCCAACGCTCAAGATGCCGGCCCTGACACCGTTCATCGCTGGCGACGGCCCGATCCCCGGCACTGTCTGGCCGTTCGTGTGCATCGTCATCGCCTGCGGGGCCCTGTCGGGCTTCCATGCCCTGATCGCCTCGGGCACAACGCCAAAGATGGTCAACCGCGAGTCGGACATCCGCTCCATCGGCTACGGTGCGATGCTTTTGGAAGGCTTTGTCTCGCTGACGGCGTTAATCGCGGCATGTTCGCTGGAGCCGGGGGACTACTTCAAGGTCAACACCGAAACGTCGCGGTATGAACAGTTCGTCCAACGCGCGGAACACAAATACGGGATCGATCTACGTCCCCGTGAACTGAACCAGTTGAAGGAAGAGGCCGGCGTCAAGGAGGAGTTGGCAGGCCGCACCGCTGGCGCCGTCAGCTTGGCTCTCGGCATGGCCAAAGTCCTGGGCAACCTGCCAGGCATGCGGCCGCTGATGGCCTACCTCTACCACTTCGTCATCATGTTCGAGGCCCTGTTCATATTGACGCTACTGGAAACCGGCACCCGCGTGGCGCGATTCATCCTGCAAGATGCCGTCGGCCAGTTGCGAGGAAAGCCCGCCGATAATCGCCAAACGGCCTGGATCATGAACATCGCCACAAGCCTCGCGGTCTGCGGTCTCTGGGGCTACCTGCTCTACAACTTCGAGATCGGCCGCCTCTGGCTGATGAATGGCATCGGCAACCAGTTGCTGGCGGCAATCGGCCTCGGCCTCGGCACTACCTACTTGTTGCACACGGCGCCCAAGCGAGCATACGCCCTGTGCACCGCGATCCCCTTCGTCGCCGTTGCAATCACCGTGTATGCCGCCGGCGTGATGAGCGTTTACGATTGGTGGCTCAAGCAGGCCGATCCCGCGTTCGCCGCGATGGCAGCGTCTAACCGGTTGATGTGCGTCTTGGTGACCGGCATTCTGCTGTTAGGCGCAGTGATTCTCGTCGCGATGATCCGCCGCTGGGTGTCAATTCTCCGGACATCACCCCAGATCGCCGGGGAGCCGGCGGCGGAGGAATCCGCGTAACATCATGCACATCGTTTACTTTGACGAATCTGGCAACACAGGCAACAACCTCAGCGATATCCAGCAGCCCGTTTTCATGCTTTGCGCGTTGATCGTGCCAGAGGAGAGCTGGATACAGATCGAGCGGGATCTGCTCTTTGAAACAGAGAAGCTATTCCCGTCTCCTCGCCCAACAAACTTCGAGGTCCATGCGTCCGATATAGCGCGCGGCACGGGGCACTTCCATTCCGTGCCGTTGGCCGACCGTTTAGCTTTTCGCGACGCTTGGTTCTCTATCGCCGTAAGGCACGAACTTCGAGTTGTCTATCGGGCGATCGTTAAGAAGCAATATGAACGGTGGATGCAAAACACGTTCGGGTCCGGCATTGCGGTGAATCCCCACGTCGTGGCTTTTCCACTGGTAGCTCAGGTCGTCAACGACTATCTCAAGTCACTGTCCGGTCATCGACTCGGCATATTCATTTTTGACGAGAACAAGGAGATCGCGCGTGACGTTGAAAAATCCCTTAAGGTTCTGCGAGGCATCGACGGCACACTAAGATTAGATCAGATCGTCGAAAAGGGATTTTTTATTGATTCATCGAAGAGTGCCTTGCTTCAGCTTTGTGACCTTTGCGCACTCACCCTGCGAAAGTCCGAGGAAGCGAAAGCAGGCTTTCGCGCTTCCCCGATTCACCAAAGCGGAATCGCTCTGCTTGAGCCGCTGGTCCATCGGGGAAACGAGGCTTGGCGGGACGTGTTGACGTGGATAGCCGACCAATGGACGCCAACAGCGCAAAAAAAGAAGCGGCCAGGGACATTGTCCTGAGTCGATCGAAATCGGCCCGTTCTGGTCGCTAACTATAGTATAGCAGTGTGTCATTGTCAGTCAATTCAAGTTAGTGGCAGCAGCTTCTAATCTCCTCGGAAACCGCCAGGCAAGGGAAAGGATCACTCCCATGAGCTGGAAGCACGTCTTCGCCAAGAAGGACTTCGAGATGTTGCTCGCCGAGATGGCTGGCGAGCACCGACTGCGGCGAGTGCTGGGGCCCGTCTCGCTCACCTCGCTCGGCGTCGGCTGCATCATTGGCGCCGGCATCTTCGTCCTCACCGGCGTGGCGGCAGCCGATTACGGCGGGCCTGCCATCATCCTCTCCTTCGTCGTCGCCGCGCTCGGCTGCGCGCTGGCTGCGCTCTGCTACGCCGAGTTTGCCGCCATGGCCCCCGTCGCCGGCAGCGTCTATGCCTATGCCTATACCACCCTCGGCGAAATCTTCGCGTGGATCATCGGCTGGGATTTGATCCTCGAATACTCCATGGGCACCGCCGCCGTGGCCTCGTCCTGGTCGGGCTATCTGAACGAGCTGATTGTCTCTGTCGGCAAGCTCTTTACCACCGCGCCGTGGGGACTTCCCAAGCAAGTGCTCAGCGATCCGTTCACGCACGTCGACGGTCTCGCCGGCCGGGCTTGGCTCAACCTTCCAGCCGTCTTGGTCATGGTCCTGGTGACGATCATTCTCGTTCGCGGCATCCGCGAGAGCGCTCGAACAAACGCCATGCTGGTGTTCATCAAGGTCATCGTGGTGCTGTTCGTGATTGCCATCGGCATCGGCTACGTGCAGTCGACAAACTGGACCCACATTCCCGTCGAGCAACGCGTCTTGCCCCAGGAACGCATCGCTCTCAGCCTGGTGAAAAAGGAGCTCGCTGAGCGGGATGGCGACGATCCTTCCCCGCGGCGCGTCACAGCCGTGGCCGGCGAGCTAACAGCGCGATGCCGCGTCGAATGGCTCAAGGGCGAAGTGGCTCGACTCGAGCAGAGCGGTCGCCTGTCGCCGCAGGAGGCTAGCGCCCGATTGGCCGAATCGCAGCGCAACTCCCCGGCGGGCGTCCTCGATGATCCGCGAGACGTTGCGCTGGTCAACCAACTGCTGCCTGAAGTGCAGAGGCAGGGTGCCGCAAGGGAACTGGAATCGTGGGGCCTGCTCGGCTGGATGGGCCTCGATCAGTGGCTGAAACCCATCGACGACGCCACCCGATCACCCTTTATGCCGTACGGCCTCTCGGGCATCATGCTCGGCGCCTCAATCGTGTTCTTCGCCTACATCGGCTTCGATTCCATTTCCACTCACGCCGAGGAGGCCCGTCATCCACAGCGCGACGTCCCCATCGGCATCATCACCTCGCTGCTGCTCTGCACGGTTCTTTACATGGCAGTGGCCGCGGTCATCACCGGAATGGTTCCCTACCCGAAGATCGATGCGCATGCGCCAATCGCGGTCGCGTTCGGCCAGCGCGCCGAGGAGACGCACAGCGGGGTGCTGCGCGCCGCCACTGTACTGATTTCCGCCGGCGGACTGGCCGGCATGACGAGCGTACTCCTTGTACTGTTCCTCAGCCAGGCCCGCGTCTTTATGGCCATGGCCCGCGACGGCCTATTGCCCAGGGTCTTTGGCGAAATTCATCCGCGCTACCGCACCCCGCACGTGGCCACAATGGCGACCGGTGGCGTGATTTGCCTCGTAGCCGCGCTGACGCCGATTCAGGAAATCGCCAAGATGGTGAACATTGGCACCCTGCTAGCCTTCGTGATGGTCTGCGCCGCCGTAATGATCCTCCGCGTGCAGCGACCCAACGTCACCCGTCCCTTCCGCTGCCCCGCGATTTGGATCGTCGGTCCACTCGGCATCCTGGTCAACGTCGTGCTGATGCTGTTCCTGCCGCCGATCACCTGGATTCGGCTCGGAGTCTGGCTCGTCGCTGGCCTTGCGATCTATTTCCTCTACAGCCGGCATCACAGCCATCTGGCCAAACACCTGTTGCACGAAATCCAAGAGCCGCGAGACGAAAGCCTCGATGCGGAAAATGGACCCGGCGTGGTCAGCCCGGAGTAATCGCCTCGATCACCGCGGGAGCTGCAAAGCAGCGAGCCGCACCAGGCCCTAGAGACTCAGCGACTCCAACTCCGGGTAGTCCGGCGTTACGACGACGTCCAGCATCTGAAGTCCAAGCTGGAACAAACCGCCGCCGATCGGACGCACGTGTTTTACTTTCGCACGAAGGAAGGTCGTGTCGCCGCCCAGCCTGAGCCCCAAGAACGCCTCGGCGAACTTAGGCGCGCGCTCAACGACGATAGCCACGCCGGTGTTCGAAAAGTCCTTGGTTACGGTCGTGAACGCTTGGCCGGCCTGGGGCTCTCCGCCCTCGATCGGAACAACCATGATGGGAACAACCACCGTCACCCGACTGTCGTTCCGCGGACCTTCGATGGCCGCTTTGACTCCAGCACAGTGGTTGTTGACAAGCTTCAGCACGAAGCTTTGGACGCCGGAGTCTCGCTTCCTCGAAAACAATGACATAGCCTCGCTGCTCCTTCCGCCTGCAGGAACCGAGTTGCCGTTCCTACCCTGCTGCCGCGGGGCATGCCGGTCGCCGTTCCAAAAATGTCGGCGGGAGCTGTTATTAACAAATATAGCTTGCTGCGTTCATCCAGGGCCGATTTCTTCTCCGCCCGGTTGACGCCGCGGCTCGCATGGTATAATTTTCCCAGTCAATGGCCCCCGCTTGGGGCAAACGGCGCTCGCGGAAAATCACACTTTTTGCCACCGTTATGACGTCGCGCGAACTGGTTATCAGGACCCTCAACCAAGAACCCGTCCCCCGCGCCCCGCGAGACCTCTGGGCGCCCGTCGGCGCCGCGTGGCTGCCCGCCGATGAACTGGCCGAAATCAACGTCCGCTACCCCAGCGACATCGTCACAATTGAGTCCCCGATTCAGGCGGGCAAACGCCTGCACGCCAAGCAGGGCAAGGCCGGCGAGTACACCGACGCCTGGGGCTGCGTGTGGCAGGAGGGCGAAGCCGGTGCTCCGCCCCAACTGAAGCATGCCCCGCTAACCGAGGCCTCGAAGCTCGCCGCCTATCAGCCGCCCGCGGCGCTGCTCGAACACGGCCGCTTCACCCGAGCCAACAAGACCTGCTCGACCACCAGCCGGTTCGTCTTGGCTTGGTCCGAAGTCCGGCCGCTCGATCGCTTGCGGATGCTCTGCGGCGAATCGGCCCTCGTACACCTCGCCCGCGGCAAAGATGGAATCCGCAAGCTCTTGGCTACGCTCCACGAGTCCGCTTGCAAGGAACTGGAACGCTGGGCCGCCACGGAAGTCGACGCAGTCGCCTTCCGGGATGACTGGGGCACGTCCGACGGCCTGCTCGTCTCACCCGAAATGTGGCGAGACCTGTTTCGCCCGCTCTATCGCGAATACTGCAACATCCTTCACGCCAAAGACAAGTTCGTTTTCTTCCTCTCCGGCGGAAACATCCTGGACATCTTCGGCGACCTGGTGAAGCTCGAAATCGACGCCATCCACTGCCAATTCGACCTCATGAACCCGCAACGGCTGGCGAAACGCTACCGCGGTCGCATCACGTTCTGGGGCGGAATGGACCCGCAGCAGCTTCGCGAGCCCGGCACACCCAACCAATTCCGTGAGTCGGTGCTGGCCGTTCGTCGCCTGTTCGACTTCGGCTCCGGCGGCGTCATCGCCCAATGTCCGTGGGAACCAGGCGTCCGCCTCCAAACCATCGCCGCCTTCTTCGAACACTGGCTCTCGCCGCTTCCGATGCATGCCGGCTGATGTCCGCTCCTCGTCGCGATCGTGCCAGAAGCTGGTCCCCTCTCTCGTTAGTAGAGAGACGCTGGTCCCCTCTTTCGTTGGCAGAGAGAGACTGGTCCCCTCTCCCTTTGGGAGAGGGTTAGGGTGAGGGCCGTTCGATTTTCCTCCCGGGCTGCGCGCAAATCGAAACGAACGTCCCCCGCGATCTCTCGGCCCCCGACTACCCGTCGGCACGACATAATCCGAGTCGCAGCACCGCTCCGATTCTGCCTTTGACACGCACCCACGTCCACGCTATTCTCTCGCTCCTTCCCGCGAGACAAGGACGTCTCGCAGAAAACCCCACCACGGAGGGCGCTGCCTTGAACGGCCAGTGCAACGTTCTGATCGTCGACCGCTCCGAGGAGACTCGCGAGGTACTGCAAACCGTTCTCGAACGACGCGGCGTGCGAACCCTGACGACAGGCAAGCCGGAAACCGGTGCGGAGCTCGCCCAGCGCCACCACCCCGAGCTGATCGTTCTCGATCTCGAATCCCTCGATGGCAGCGATGCATCCCTCCGTCGAGCAGGCATCCTGCCCGCTACGAGTCCGGCAGGCAACGAGACCGGCAAGATGCCTGACCTACAGGACGACCGAGCCGACACGTCGATGTCAGCGGCCTCGTCACAATCGGAATATCAACCCCAGCTTGTCCTCCTGGGCAGCCTCCGCGGCTGGCGCGATCAAGCGCCCGCGGGCGAATTCGTTGCGAAGCCCTATCATTACGGCCCGTTGATTCGTAGAATCGAAGAGTTGCTGGGAGGCAAAGCCCGGCCAGGAACCTCTGTACCCCTGGGATTGGGGCAAGGAACGTGCCGACGCTATTCGTCATCCGCGGCGCCGATCAAGGAAGCCGCTTCGACCTGACCGAGCCGACCATCCGCGTCGGTCGCGATCCGTCGAACTTGATCCAGATCCACGACACCGAGGTCTCCCGCCATCACGCCGAGATTCGCCGCGTCGACAAAGACTACGGCATCTCCGACCTCAACAGCAGCAACGGCACGTTCATCAACGGCCAGCGCATCCGCCACCATCGCCTGCAAAGTGGCGATCAGCTTCAGGTCGGCCGCACGTTGATGCTCTACACCGGTCCGGCCGAAGAGCCGCAGGAAGACCTCACGGCCGCCGTCCGCATCGGCCCGCCCACCGAACTGGGCGAACGCTCGCACATCGTCCGCTCGCTCACGCAGCAAGAGGGAAGCCGTATCTTCGACCTCCAGTCCGAGCTGCCGCAAAACTCGTGGCTCGCCCGGGCGCGGAGCAACCTCCAAATCATGTACCGCACGGCGTTGGCCGTCAGCCACACGCTCGACATCGATCAGTTGCTCCAACGAATCATGGAGCTGATCTTCGAGTGGGTCGAGGCCGATCGCGGTTGCATCATGCTGATGGACCCGGCCAACAAAACGCTGCAGCCGAAGGTTCGTCGCACCCGCAAAGGCGCCCACGCCGAAAGCCGCATCACCATCAGCAAAACGATCCTCGATTACGTCGTCGAGCGGAACGAAGGCGTGCTCACCAGTGACGCCCGGCAGGACGAACGCTGGGATCCCGGCGGAAGCATCATGCAGATGGGCGTTCGCGAGGCCATCTGCGTCCCCATGCAAGGCCGCTACGACGTCGTCGGCGTCATCTACATCGACACGTCCACCTCGGCCCAGCAATTGATCCAACAGGGCGGCAATCGCTTCACTGAGGACCACCTGAAGCTGATGATCGCCATCGCCCACCAGGCGGCGCTGGCCGTCGAGGACACCCGCTATTACTCCGCCATGGTCCAGGCCGAACGACTCGCGGCCATCGGCCAAACCATCGCCACCCTCTCGCACCACATCAAGAACATCCTCCAGGGCATCCGCGGCGGAAGCTACCTCATCGAGATGGGCCTGAAGGACCACGACGAAGACATCACTCGCAAGGGCTGGAACATCGTCGACCGCAACCAGAACCGCATCTCCGCCCTGGTGCTCGACATGCTCACCTTTAGCAAGGAGCGCGAGCCCGACCTCGGGCCTGCCAACCTGAACGAAGTCGTGGCCGACGTCGTCGAACTCATGCGCGTCCGCGCGGACGAAGAGGAAGTCGAGCTTGTGTGGCAGCCCTCCGAGCCCATGCCGACGCTGGTCTTCGACGCCGAGGGCATCCACCGCTCCGTCCTCAACGTGGTCACCAACGCCATCGACGCCGTTGCCGAGCGCGAGAAGCCCCGCCGCGTCGAGGTCTCTTCCGAATATCTGCCCGAGGACGGTCTCGCCCGGGTAATCGTCTCCGACAACGGCCCCGGCATTCCGCCCGAACAGATGGCCGACCTCTTCAGCCCCTTCGTCTCGACCAAGAAGAGCCGCGGCACCGGCCTTGGCTTGCCCGTCAGCGAAAAGATCCTTCGCGAGCACGGCGGCCAGATCATTGTCGACAGCGACCCCGGCCAAGGCTGCCGCTTCACCCTCGAACTCCCCGCCACGTTGCCCCAAGACAGCAGCGAGACAATCGAGATGAAGGAAAGGGAGAAGGGGT
>JAJFUI010000343.1 GCA_021372555.1 Planctomycetaceae bacterium
CCGCAAGCTCCAGTCGTCCAGGTTCAGGGCCGTCGGGCTCGGCGGCGGTCCTATCGTAGTTTGGGCCTCGTCGCCGTCGTCCAGGTCGATCGGGCCGACGTCCTCCGGCTCCAGTTCCAGGGCGTTGAATAGGTCTTGTGCCGTCATTAGTTGGCCTCCGCTTGCAAGAGGTGTTTGGTAATGGCGTAGCCCGACTCGGTCAGAATGATCGCGTAGCCGACGCCGTCACGCCAAGTCAACGACGCCGAACCGCCGGCAATGAGTTGCTCCGCGACTGAGAGCATTCCGCGTTCCTGCAGCGTGTCGAGCGTGATGGCCGGCATCGCTGTCTTGCCGTCGGCCTGCCACATCGCTTCCCGCATCGTCAACGACTTCATGCGTCGGCCCTCCCTTCGGCTTTCGAGACGGCCGCAGCCAGCTTGTCGACAACGTGACCGCATCCAAGGCCGCCCCACGGCACGTTGTTCAGGGCAAAACGGCACGCGTCGAGCAGGTCCGACGACGCGGCGTTTAGGCGGCCGTGGGCGGCGTCTTGGGTGTAGTAGGCTTCAAGCGCGTCGGCAACAGTCCCTTGGCCTGGTTCGTAGAGAGAGTCGTCCTTCCCAATCTGGATGTCTAAAGACCCAGACTTGAAAACCAGAGTTTTTCTGAACAACAGAATAGCGGCCGCGCGTATCCTGTCGGTCCAGGACATCGCCGGAATGGTCGTCGTGTGCGGTATGTCTAGGTGGTATCTCATTAGAGGGCCTCCACGGTGGCAAGACGAATCCGCTTGACTTCGGCCGCGACGTGCTCGGCCGCCATCGACGCCTTGACGCCCGACAGGCCCTTTAGCTGGGTGTGCACTTCGCCCAGCTTCTTGCAGGCCGTGGCGGTGGCGGACAGGTCTTTTAAGTCGGTGCCGCTGATGATCTGCTCGGCCTCCATCAACAGGCTGTTGATCTTCATCCCCTCGGGGTTGGCGATCTTGCCGACGATCTTGGCAAGCTTGCCGGGCTGCTCGGCCGGGTCGTCCCAAAGCACGTGGGCCAGGATTTCCAGGTCGTCGGTCTCCACCTCGGTATGGCCGTTCAGCCAAGCGTAAGCCCGGCCGATGGCTACGGCCTTCTTCATGCGGCGATCGCCGGGGACGATGCCTTCGGACTTGGATTCGCGGATAATCGATTCGAACGCGTCTTGCGCCTTCACGCCCCAGGTCAGCGACGACGCCTTAAACGAGGCCTCACCGATCTCCTCCGGGCTGATCGCCGTCGAAAGCTTCGGTTCCAGGTTCTGCGGCCCCCACAAAAGCCGAGTCAGGCCGCGCTCTGTGGCGATCGGCCGGACGTGCTTCCGCAAAACGAAACGATCGAACAAGGCCCCCAATTCCTTGCCGTCGCCGTTCGAGCCGGGCCACTCATTGCTGGCCGCGACGCACAGTTGCAAGGGGCAATCGATCCGCTCGCCGTCGTTGTCGAATCGGCGTTCATTCAGGATCGTCAGCATGGTGTTCAGAATCGCCGACGACGCCTTAAAAATCTCATCGACGAAAGCGACGTCAGCCGTCGGCAGTTTGCCGTCGGTGATTCGGCGGTAGTGGTCCGATTTCAGGCCGGCCAAGCTGATCGGGCCAAAAACCTCTTCGGGCGTCGTAAACTTGGTCAGCAAGACCTGGAAGCGGTTGCCGTCCATCCATCGGACGACGGCGTCCGCCAGCATGCTCTTGGCCGTGCCCGGCGGCCCGACCAACAGCACGTGCTCTTGGGCAATCAGGGCCGTCAGAACCAGGTCGATTTCCTGGTCTCGCTCGATGAGCCACTCGGCCAAGTCGCGTCGCATCGTCGAAAACTTCTCGAAAACAGAAACAGCCATCAGGACATCCCTTCCAGCAAGTTGGGGATGCCGGCAGGAAACCGGCCGGCGTCGGTTCACCCGCAACAGCGCGGGCCGTCGGGCTGTAACGCTGATGTAACGGTCGCAGCGTTACAGCCGTCGGGCTCACGCTGTTGCCAGTTCGGGTTCGGCCGTCGGGAAGAACACGGCCTGGCCGGTCGCGTCGCCGTGGGATGCTGAGTCCTTGGCCGCCGTGATCTCGGCCACCTTGGCCGTAAGGCGGCGTTTCTGCTCGTCCAGCTTCGCCAACAGCGTCGCCTGCCGGTCGCCCAGGTACTCGCTATAGGCCTCGGCCTTGTGCTTGATCCGCTGCCACCGTTCGATGGCCTTCTCAAAGGTCGATTCCCGCGTCTTCTCGTCCCACGCCTCGACTGCCTCCTCGAGCTCGCCCGCCAGCGTCCGCAAGCCGTCCTCGACGCTCGCCTTGACGGCTGCGTTGCCTTCGCTCGTGCCTTTCGGCACGGGGAAACGCAAGAGACGACCGCCGAGCGAACGCAAAAACTCCTCCACCTTGGCCGCGAAGTCCCGGTGAGCCTCCGGAACGAAGTAGGCGACGCCCTTCTTTGGGTTGATCGGATACAGGTCGGCGTGAGCCTGGAACATGTGTTGCACGAGCCGCGTGACGTCGGACGTGTTCCGGTGAGCCAGGGCGTGAGCAAACATCAACCGGGCGTGCTCCTGGATGCTCGGCGACTCGTCGCACGTAATTGAGCCGTCCTCAGTGTCCAGGTGACAGAGGGCCTCATATTCGAAGTCGATCTGCAAGCCGGTGTCGTCCAGGTGCTTGCGGGTGAATTGAAACGTGATGACGCCCGTCGTCTTGTCACGCGTTACCCGGTCGATCGTGCGGCCCTGCCGCAACTCCTTGACGGCTCGCGTAAAGGCCGTCTGTGCCCGTAGCTCGCTTGCCGAGTCGGCCGGCAACCCAGCCGCCACCAAAGCGGCCTGGACTTGGGCAAACGGCACTTCGACCGATCCCATGTCCCACGTGACGACCTCGCCGAGCAACTCGGCGTGTGGATTGACTCCAATCTTGTCACTGATCGCTACCATCACAAAGTCCCTTCCAGCAAGTAAGGATTTCAGATGTATGGCCTCGTTGGCCGCATGTGCCACCATTCTACCGCTATCGGCAGTTATGTACAGCCCGAAAACAGATAAGATCGCAATTTTCTTCCAAAATGCGTCTGTGGTGGGGGTGAAACGACCTGGACAGGAACGAACCACCCGAGGCTACAATAGAGCCAGCGCACCAATGAAGGCTGGGGCGAGTGTAAGTAAGAATAGAGTCTCTATTGGTACAGCTACGGCCAGAGCCATCCAGCCCGACCCGCCGACCCCGCTCATCGCCCCCTCGAATAGAAACCAGCCAGCAAAGATCGTAGGTGGGAGGCGTCTCAAAGAGCGGCTGGCTGCAATGCTACGACGTCGGCGGCTCGCTTGACGCGGGCGCGACAAAAACCAGTCAAGCACTCAACATAGTGTGGATTGATCTGAGTCGCATCATACCGCCCTGGTCAATAGGGTGAAACGCTCGGCTGCAAAGCGGCGGGGCCCCCCGGCCGGCTCCGGGATTTGAACCAGACCCCCGGGCTTCCGCGGCCGGCACGCCCCGTAGATATCTTCCTCCCAATCACCTCTCATTTCGGTGTTAAGATAGGCAAACTCCTGTCGGGATTACTCTTACTCCCGCAGACTGCCTTCTCGGCTCCCGTGTCACATCGTCACAAACGGCCCCGGCTTCGCGTGTCGTGCGTTGCTGGCGGCCCCCTGGTGTCTTTGCTTATGCGGCATAGTTCCGACGCAACAGGAGCGATTTTGGAGGCTTTGGCGATTGTGGCCTTTTATGGTGTTTCCGGGCTAGGCAGCTATCGGCAGTTGTGGTATGCTTCGACGCCATGAGAACCGCAACGTTTCCCGCGAAGACGATTACGCCGTGTCCTCGGTGCATTGGGCATCAGCACACGAGCCTTCTGTTGTCGCCTGGAGTGCGGCGGTGCGATCGGTGCGGCATGAGCTACCGGGTTGGCGGGGTCGGCGTGTTGCGTGGCCGAGTCTTTGCCAACGGGAAGCGATTTGAGGCGACTCGCGGGATGGCGTCGATCTGACGGCTTTGTCGGTGGGGTGTTGAGGACTCGCTGATGGAGGTTGCCATGACGGCGATTCTGGACGCGGACGGGGATCGGATGTCGATTGCGGACCTGGAGGTCTACGGACTCCCGGTTCGTGAGATCAACCTGCTGGAAGATCGTCTCGGCTTGGTGTTCGTCGACGAACTTCAGGAGGTGGACGAGGGCGAACTCCGCAGCTCGGGAGGCATGGGACCGAAGTCGGTGTCGGTGGTGCGGACCGCGATGGAGCGTTTCTTGGCGGGTCGTCCGATCAAGACGCCGAAGGAGTGCGCCTCCTTTTCCCGGATGGAGTCCGCCAGCCTGTTTCAACTCGCAGGTGTGTGATGGCGGAGTCGAAGATTCAGCTGACGGATCGACTGCGTCGCGAAGGACGCTGGACCGGGGACGCGGAAGATCGGAAGAATGAGATGATCCGCATCTTTCGGGAGGCGGGTCTCCAAAAGGCCGAGGCGTCGGAAGAGGCGTGGCGTCGGCTTGCGGAAGAGTATCCGCCGCTTCCGCCGAAGCCTAAGCCCGATCCTGAGCCGGAGCCTGACGCAGAATCTGACGGCTCGCACACAGCCGCCGCGGCTTCGGTGGACGAGGGGGAGGCCGTGGCGATTTCTCCGCTTCCGGAGGCGTGGGGCGAGCTTCCCGAGTCGGCCCCGTTCGAGGCCGAAGTGGAGTGGGTGCACCAAAACCGGGTGCTCGTCGTCGAGGAGCTCGCCGGGAAGCGGTCGAAACTCCACTGGCATCGGGCCAGAAAGCCGGCGCCGAGCTACGGGGCGGTGAACCTGATGGAGTACGCCGCGACGAACCGGAAGGGCTTCATGGACATTCTGCAGAAGGTGAAGCCGGCGGCGGCCGGGGACGAAGAGAACGTCCGGCGTGAGAGGCGGTCGATCGCGGAGATTGAGGATCTGCTCGAGAAGATGGCGGAGGGCGAGTAGAGGTGCGAGCCCTGGACGACGCCAAGACGCTCATCCGGTATGTGCCGAAGGATCCGGCGGCGAACCTTCGCTGGCGGGCTCGGATTCGCCGAGAGGCGGTTGACAGCGTCGCCGTCCGCGAGATGCTCTACGACGCGGCGTCGGCCGACATCCTTTTCTTCTTCAACGCGTTTCTGTGGGTGCTGGAGCCGCGGGCTTTCGTCAAGGTGAAGCCGTTCGTCACGTGGCCGCACCAAGACCCGGTGATTCTGGGGATGAGTCAGGCCATCCGCGACGCCCAGACGACCGAAGAGCCCTTGGCCCTGACGCTCCAGAAGAGCCGCGCCCAGGGCGGCACGTACGCGTACCTCGGGGTCGATCTGTGGTGGGCGATTTTCTACCCGGGCTTCTCCGTCGGCCTCGTGACCCGCAGCGAAGCGCTGGTGGACTCGAAGACGGACGACAAGACGATCCTGTACAAGGTGGCGTGGATGCTGGATCGCCTGCCGTTCTGGCTTCGCGGCGGCGATTACCAGCGGAGCCTGACGGAACACACGCTATTGCTTCCGAACTCGTCGTTGTTCACCGGGTATTCCGCGACCGGCGACGTCGCCCGCGGCGGGCGGACCACGAAGTTCGACTTCGATGAAGTGGGGTCCGAAGAGTTCATTTCCGGCGGGAAAGACTACCGGGCGATGTCCTCCGTCTCGTCGGTCTCGAACTGCACGTTCCTTGTATCCACCTTCGGCGCCGACGCCGGCGTCTTCTACGAGGCGGCGACCGACCCGGAAAACCCGAGGCTCTACACGCTCGATTGGAAAGACAACCCGACGCAAAACAAAAACGCCTACATCATGCGCGAGGGCGTTTTGGTCGCCGTGCGCCCGGAAGAGCAAGCCGCGGTGACCGAGTACGGCAAGAGACACGCCGCCCGGCTCAAGAGGATCGAGCGGCGCGGTCACACGATGGAAGGGAAGGTCCGGGCGCCGTGGTACGACGCCTACTGCCTGTTGCCGGGCGCAACGCCGCGATTCGTGGCCCGCGAACTGGACATGAACCCTCGCGGCGCGGTCGGGAAGGTCTTTGATCCGGAGATTTTGGATCGAATGAAGGCCGATTGCTGCAAGCCGCCGGTCTTTCAAGGGAACGTCGTGTTCGACCCGCAGACCCTCGAGTTCCGGGGGCTCATCCGACAGGAAAACGGCCCGCTCAAGCTGTGGTTCAAGCCCGGATTGGACCACTCGCCGCCGATCGGGCTCTACGCCCTGGGGTGCGACATCGCGATGGGAGGGACGGGCGAATACTCGAGCAATTCGGCGATTTGCGGCGTCGAGCGAGCGACGGGCCAACAGGTTCTCGAATACGCGATCATGGCGATGGCGAGCATCCATTTCGCCAAGGTGGCCGTGGTGCTCGCGCGGTGGCTCCGCAACGCGTATCTGGGTTGGGAAGACTCGGGCATGGCCTCGGCGTTTGCAACCGAAATCATCGACACGGCCGGCTATGGGAACATCTACTACCGCGAAGTGGCGGAACACGGGACGCACGCGAAGACGCGAAATCCCGGCTGGTGGAACAAGGGGGACGAGTCGAAGGCCGACCTGTTTGAGAACATGTGCATCGAGATGGGCGACGGCAAGTTCGTGCCGCGCTCGGAGGACTTGATTCGCGAATGCGGCGAGTACGAGTGGGAAAACGGCAAGATCGTCCATCGCGGGACGAAGCTGGTGGGCGTGTCGGGAAAAGCCCACGGCGACCGCTGCATCGCCGCGGGCGTCGCGGGGCTCCTGTGCCGCGATCGGCCGCAAAACCACCTTGACGATAAGCGGTTGCCGGGCCAAGATGCTCCGTATGGCACGCTCGCTTGGCGCATCCAAGAGGAGAAAGCTAAGCGATCGCGACTAGGCGACGATCAGACGGAGTACACCTTAGCGGACCTTGTGCGGAGCGAGTGACAAGAATCATGAACGGCGTCCAGGGCCACGTTCCTTTGATCGGTCAGCAAGAGGCGGCGCAACAGGCGGCCGCTTCGCAGTTGTTTTTGGGACTGTTCGTCCCGCTGATTCCTCACGTGACGCAATACAGGCTAGCCCACGGCTACGTGACGGACGGCGGCTTTGACGTCACCGACGCGACCCCGGAGCGGATTGCGGACGAAGCGTGGCAGATCGCCGACGCCGCAATGCGGCGACTTGGGTTCGCCTCGAAAAAATAGTGAATTGACGCGGCCGGGAGGCTTAGTGTCTCTCCGGGCTCATAACCCGGACAAGGCGGGTGCGATCCCCGCGGCCGCCACTTGTGGACAATCTAGCGCCGGGAACTGCGTTGCTACGCCGGCCAGCGGGCAACGCGGAAACCAAACAAAAAAGCTCAGTAGGGAGCCTACTCTCCCTATTGGGCTTTTTTTGTTTGGTTCCCCGGCCACAAACACCATGTCTTTTGACGTCGGCAAGAAACTCGACCGGGACCGCCTGCACAAGGCGATTCGCACTTCACGCGACGCGATAAACGTCTTTCGCAAGCCGCGGACGGAGATGATCCGCGACTATGTCGGCTCGTGGTACTCGCCCAACGGCGCCCGGTTTCCGACCTACGTCAACAAGCTCAACCAGACGGCCGGCATCTACACGATGGCCCTGGCCTTCAACAATCCGCAGTGCAAGGTGACGACGTTCAACCCGCAACTGTGGCCGTTCGCCCGCAAGTTCGAAGTGAACATCAACAAGGTCGTCGCGAACATCGACCTCAAGACGACCTTGCAGGAAGCCGTGTTGGACGCCTTTTTTCTGATGGGCGTCTGCAAGGTGCGGATGGCCGACGCCGGCTATGTCCAGACGGAAGACAACGTCTGGATCGACCCCGGGAAGCCCTGGGTGGACCGCGTCTCGTTCGACGACGTGATTCTCGATCTGTCGGCGAAGAACATCCGTTCGATGCGGTTCGCCGGGGACCGGTATCGCGTCAGCTTCCGAAAACTCCGGGAGCGGGACGACTTCGATCCGAAGGTCGTCCGCCAGATGGCCCCGACGTCGAAGTTCAACGTGGACTCCGGGAGCGACTACGCCTCGCAGATCCAGTCGGGCTGGGCGGTGGACGACGACGAACTGGAGCCGATGGTCTGGATCGAGGACGTCTATCTGCCGGAGCTTCGGCAGGTCGTCACGTTCGCGGCGGACAACGACACCCTGCCGCCGCTTCGGGTGCTGGATTGGACGGGGCATCCCCAGGGGCCGTACAAGTTCCTGTCGCTGGGGCTCGTGCCGGACAACATCATTCCGAGCAGTCCGTCGCAAAACCTCAAGGGACTGCACGACCTGGCGAATCGACTCTATCGAAAACTGTCCGCCCAAGCGAGCCGGCAGAAGAACGTCGTCGGCTACGCTCCCGGCGGCGAAGACGACGGCGCGCGAGGCAAGGACGCGAAGGACGGCGAGTTTTTCAAGCTTCGCGATCCCAACAGCCTCAAGCCGATCAGCTTTCCCGGCGTCGACGGCGCCACGCACGCCTTTTTCTTGGCCGCCCAGGAAGTCTACAACACGCAATCCGGCAACGAGCGGGTCATCGGCGGTCTGGGGACCGAAGCCGACACCCTCGGCCAGGAACAGATCGTCCAAGGGCACGCCGGCGCTCGCGTCGGCGCCATGAAAGGCCAGGTCAACAAGTTCGCCGCGGAGATCTGCCGCGAGATCGGCGGACTGATGTTCGACGACGAGGCCCTGACGGTGGACTCGACAATGGAAGTCGAAAACACCGGCTACTTCGTCGACAGTTCATGGCGGCCCGGAGAGCGGGACGGATTGAAAGACCATTACGACTTCCTGGTCGAGCCGAACAGCATGGGCTATCTGCCGCCGGAAGCGAAGCTGCAGAAGGTGGTCGCCTTCATTCAGACGGTCGGCACGGTGTTGCCGCTGGTCCAGGCAGGCCTGCTGGACCTGCAGGAGTTCGCCAAGCTCGGCGCGGAGTATCAGAACACGCCGGAGCTCCAGCGCATCTTCAAGTTCATTTCCCCGGAGAGCATGGCGGGCGGCGGCGATCCGCACCAAGCGACGAAGCCGCCGGTGACCAGCCGGGAGGTCGTGAGAAACAACGTATCGCGCGGACCGTCCAGTCAGGGGACCTCCGCCGTGCTGGGGCAAATGATGCAGAGCATGGGACGGCAGCCGTCCGGCGTGACCGTAGGAGGGTAGGTGATGAGCAGCACGACGCGGCGACTGTACTACATCGACGGCAATCCGTTCTGGCTAACGGACGAGGAGGCGGATGCGCACCCCGGCCTGCGGATGCCGGCCGAGACGGGATCGCTCGGCGGGTACAGCGAAAAGCGGCCGGGAAAGTCGCTGGCGATGGGCTGCCATCCAAGCCAAGCGGGGTTGATGAACGCCGCCGCGCGCGCGGCGGGAGTCCGCGGCGTCGAATGGGATCGTCGCGGGCGGTGTCACATTACGTCCCGGGCGGGCCGCGCCAAGGCGATGCCGGTTGTCGGCCGACTGCTCGGGGTCGGGGCCTTACATGATCGAGACGGAGGGTATGGCGATGGCTGAGACGGCGGAACACGTCAACATCAACGCGGGCGGATCGGGCGAGAGCGAATGGGGCAAGATGACCCCGGACGAGCGCGCCCAGGAAGTCGAGGAGGGCGTGGCGGCGGCCCGCGAGGCCTACGAGGCGCGAGCCGTCGGCACGGGCGAGTACGTGCCGCCGGTGGAGGACACCGAACGCAAACCGGCTGAAGACGACGCCGACGACGAAACACAAGACATTCCCGAAGCCGACGATGAGACTCCCGTCGGCGACGATGCCGCCGATGCCGGCGATACGGCGAAAGGCGAAGGCGAGAAGGGCGACCCGGAGCCGGCCGCGTGGCTGGACGACGAGACGCGCGACCTCGCGGACGCGATGGGCCTGACCGACGACGATCTCGCCGAGTTCGGTTCACGCGAAGAGTTGGAACGGGCGCTGCGGATCATCGACCGCAGGGCGTTCGAGGCCGGGAAGGCCCAGGCGACGCAGACCGCGGACGGGCAGGGGTCGGCGACCACCGATCCTTCGCAGGCCGCCGAGAAACCTGGGGCGTCCAAGGCGAAGCAGGCTTCCGGAGATCCCGGCGATCCGTTCGCCGATCTCTCGCAGTTCAAGCTGGGAGAGACGTTTGACGAGGAAGCGGCCGCGCCGATCAACCGTTTCATCGAAACGGCCGTCGGGACGATTCGCGACCTCCAGACGCGCCTCGGCCGGTTCGAAGCGGAGCGTCAGCGGCAGGCCGTCGCCGACGTCCGCCGTCGGGCGCTCGATTCGTTGCACGCGATGGGAAACACCGAGCTATTCGGCAAACCAGGCGCGAAGCCAACGAAAGAGCAGGCGGCGAATATCGAGAAGGCCCTGGACGCCCACTTCACCCACGCCCGCGGCTTGATTGCCCAAGGGCGGAAGGTCGCTCCAACTCCGGCGTTTTTGAAGGCCGCCGTGCATCTGGCGTTCGGCGACCAGCTTTCCCAACAACAACAACGGCAGCTTTCCGAGAAGCTCCGCAACCAGTCGGCCCGGCGGATGGGCGGCGGCGCCGCAAAGGCGTTGCCGCGCGCTCGCGGGGCGCGGGCGACGGCGGACGAGGTCCGGGAAGACCCCGACCTCGACAAGCTCTTCAACGACCTGGTGGCGGAGAACCGCGGATAGGCTGCTCCCTAAATAGGAGTCTTTGGCGATGCCATTTTTAGCGATTGACCAAGTGGACGACTTCCTGGAAGCCGTCATGCACAAGTACGTGAAGTCGGACTGGAAAGACATCTCCATGCCGCTTCAAAAGTACTGGTTCGCCTCGCGTCTGTTCTCGAAAGCCAAGGCCGACGAGATGGAAGGCGACCTGGTGGACTGGAAGCTGCAAATCAACAACCCGGGCAATTTCAAGGTGACCGGCCTCTACGCGGACGACACCACGAACCGGGTGGACATGCTGACCCACGGGAAGATGTACTGGTCGACGAACACGACCAATTACACCTACGACATCACCGAATCGGTGTTCCGCGGGTCGAAGACGCAGATTTTGAACTACATCGACGTGCAAGAGCACGCGATGTTCAACGACTACTTCTCCGGCATGGAGCAGTTGATGTTCGGGCCGGGGCCGAGTTCGCCGACGCAAACGCCTCGGCCGCCGGCGTCGCTGTTGTGGTGGATCCAGCCGTACAACACGGCGTCCGGCTACGGCAACAACGCGGCCGCCTACCAGTTGGCCGCCGGCCAGACCAGCGCCTTCCTGGGAATGGACCCCTACGGCCACTCCAGCGTCGGGGCTGGCGGGATCAAGTCAACGGACTATTCCGGCTGGCGGAACCGCGTCGGCGTGTACAACACGTTCAGCGAAGATGACGCGATCGACACGATCATCGAGTGCATGGACAAGTGCATGTTCACGCCGGCCCACAGCTACGCGGAACTGGCCCCCGGCCAGAAGCCGCAGTGGGAGTTGCTGACGACTTACAGCCGCGTGAAGGCGGCCCGGAAGATTCTCCAGGCCGGCAACGACGATCTGGCGTCGGACCTGGCGAAGTACAAGGGCGCCGTGCTCCTCCGCGGCGTTCCGTTGGTGTGGATTCCGGCCTGGTCGAACCAGGAGTTCGGGCTGGCCCGGACGGACGGCATCGTGCTGGGCGTCAACTGGGCGACGTTCAAGTACTGGTTCGCCGCCGGCCTGCGGCAGGTGAAGCGAGCCCCGTACCAGGACAAGGACAAGCACAACGTCCGGTGGCGCGTCATGGACGACAGCGGCCAGATTGTCTGCTTCGACCGCCGGGCCAACTTCGCCGTCACGTCGTCGGTTCCCGTGACCGAGCAGGATTAGCCAATGCCCGCCCTGATCGCGGGGCGGTTGGGGCCGGTCCCGCGGGACCGGCCTTGGTTTTCATTCACCAATCAGTTGGGGCATTTTTGAAAAGGATTTGTTCCCATGGAACAACCGAAACTTCCTATCGGAACCGCCGTCGATTCGCAGGGCGGCTATGGGCTGTCGCCGGCGGTGTGGGCGAACATGCCGATCGCGCACATTTTTTCTGGGCAGAAAGACTACGGCGTCGGTCTGCTGGACAACTTCGTCAGTCTGGGGCTCGTGACCGCGCTCGGCACGAGCCGCGCGGCTTACGTCAGCGATGGGATCGTCTATCGGTCCTACGAGCTCGTGGGCGGGAGTTCGGCCGCCGGCGTGTCGGCCAAGACGGCCGCCGCGGCCCGTCCGGGCGGGATCGTGCTGACGACCGGCGGCTCGGCCGACGATCAGGTGGCGATTCAGGCCGGGGCCATTACGGCGTCGGCCAACATCGTGCCGTTTTCCCTCATCCCCGGGACGTCGAAAGACCTGGCCTTCGAGTGCTATTTCAAGGTCAGTTCCGTCGCGGCCGACACGTTCGACTTCTTCCTCGGGTTGGCGGGGTCCGGCTGCGCCGTCAGCGCGTTGCCGATCACCGCGTCGGACGTGCTCGGGTCGGCGTCGATGGTCGGCGTCTCGAAGCTTCGGGCCGCCACCACGTCCTTGAGCCTCGGCTACAACCGGGCCTCGGGGACGCCGGCCGCGAAGACGGGCGTCGGCACGTTGGCCGCCGACACCTACGTGAAGGCCGGGTTCCGATGGTTCGGCCAGACGGGGACGCTGATGCCGTTCGTCAACGGCGTGGCGATTCCGACGTGTGCGGTCACCTCGTCGGTTTCGGCGGCGACGCCCTGGCCGAACGACTACATGACGCTCTGCGCGTCGATCGTCAATTACACCACCACCGCCGTCAGCCTCACGCTGGACTGGTGGGCGGTGGCCCAGGTTCTCTAGGGTGCGTGTCGCCCACGGCCGCGCCGACACACGGCGCGGCCGTGGGCTCTCGTGCTAGCGAGAGGCGAGCGACGAGTTTGTCGAGGAGGCGGCCTAGCCGCGGGAGAACGCGAAGATGAGCACCCCTACCTACACGACAGCAGCTTACAAGGGTGGCTACCAAGTCACGAAGAACGGATCGGCGATCACTGCGCCATCTGGCGACGGCGAGAACCGCGAGTCGAACTGGAAGCGGCTGCTGGACGCGACTGCCGGCGACCCGTTCTATTTCCCGCGGGCTGGCCGCGTTCGGTCAAACGAGATCGG
>JAJFUI010000003.1 GCA_021372555.1 Planctomycetaceae bacterium
GTAAGTTTTCCCCAAAAACGACAATATTTCTCTGACATCCCATAAGGAAGACAGACATGAGCAAGTACGTTTACTTCTTCGGCCCACAGGGGACTGAGGGCGACGCGACGATGAAGAACCTGCTGGGTGGCAAGGGCGCCAATCTGGCGGAGATGGCCAAGCTGAATCTGCCTGTGCCCGCTGGGTTTACGATCAGCACCGAGTTCTGCACCGCGTTCTTCGCCGAGGGACGCAAGTTCCCGCAGTCGCTTCGCGACGAAGTTGCCACCGCCTTGCGGAAAACCGAAGAGGCGATGGGCATGAAGTTCGGCGACGCCGAAAACCCCCTGCTGCTGAGCTGCCGCAGCGGCGCCCGGGCCTCCATGCCTGGCATGATGGAGACGGTCCTTAACGTCGGCCTCTGCTCCAAGACGATCCCAGGGCTGGTCAAGAAGTCGGGCAACGAGCGGTTCGTCTACGACGCCTACCGCCGGCTGATCATGATGTACTCCGACGTCGTGATGGAGAAGGCCGAGGACATCGAGCCGGCCGATGGCAAGGGTGTCCGCGTCCAACTCGAACATCTCATGGCCAACGCGAAGAAGAACAAGGCCAAGGCCCTGGGCAAGGCGCCCAAGGACGTCTCCGACACCGATCTGGACACGGCCGACCTCAAACGGCTCTGCACCAGCTTCAAGAAGAAGGTCCAGGAAGTCCTGGGCCATGAGTTCCCGGACGATCCGCAAGAACAACTCTGGGGTGCCGTCGGCGCCGTCTTCAAGAGCTGGGAAGGCCGCCGCGCGGTTTCCTATCGCAAGATCGAGGGAATCCCCGCCGATTGGGGCACCGCCTGCAACGTGCAGAGCATGGTCTTCGGCAACCTGGGCAACACCTCGGCCACCGGCGTGGCGTTCTCCCGAAACCCGGCTACCGGCGAGAACAAGTTCTACGGCGAGTGGCTCGTTAACGCCCAGGGTGAGGACGTCGTGGCCGGCATCCGCACGCCGAACCCGTTGAACGAAGGCACCAAGAACTCGCAGAATCAACACCTGCCGTCGCTCCAGACCGAGTGGCCCGACCTGTACAAGCAGCTCGACGACATCCGGGCCAACCTGGAAAAGCACTACCGCGACATGCAGGATATCGAGTTCACGATTCAAGAGGGCAAGCTCTACATGCTCCAGTGCCGTGTCGGCAAGCGGACCGGCACCGCCGCCTTGAACATGGCGATGGACATGATCGGCGAAGGGCTGATCGACGAGCAGACCGCCGTCATGCGTGTGCAGCCAGCCCAGTTGGACGAACTGCTCCACCCGATCATCAACCCGGCGGCCGAGAAGGCGGCCGAGGCCTTCCTGACCGGTTTGCCCGCGGGCCCTGGCGGCGCCGCCGGCAAGATCGTCTTCACCTCCGCCGATGCCGTTGCCGCAGCCAAGCGCGGCGAGAAGGTCATTCTCGTCCGTGAGGAAACCAACCCCGAGGACGTCGAGGGGATGCGCGCGGCCGAGGGCATTCTCACCGCCCGCGGCGGCATGACGAGCCATGCGGCCCTGGTTGCCCGCGGTTGGGGCAAGTGCTGCATCGTCGGCGCCGGCGACATGAAGATCGAGATGGCCGCCAAGCGGATGAGCGTCGGCGACGTGAAGCTCAAGGAAGGCGACCTGATCACCTTGAACGGCACCAAGGGCCGCGTCTATCAGGGCGCCTTGGCAATGATTGACGCCACCGAGAACCCGCGGTTCCAGGGCTTCATGAAGCTGGTCGACAAGTTCCGCACCCTGGGCGTTCGCACCAATGCCGACACCCCGCAAGACGCGACGGTCGCCCGGCAGTTCGGTGCCGAGGGCATCGGACTGTTCCGCACCGAGCACATGTTCTACGGCGTCGGCTCGGACGAGCCGCTGTTCTTCCTCCGCAAGATGATCCTCAGCAAGACCGTCGAGGAGCGAAAGACGGCCCTTTCCGAGTTGTTCCCCTTCGTCAAGCAGAGCATGAAGGGCACGCTCGAAGCGATGGACGGACTGCCGGTCACGATGCGGTTGCTGGATCCGCCGCTTCACGAGTTCGTGCCGCAAGACGCGAATCGCCAGAAGGAGTTGGCCGCCGCTTTGGGCATCCGCCCCTTCGACATCAAGAAGCGCGGCGAGTCGCTGCACGAGACCAACCCGATGATGGGCCACCGCGGCGTCCGCCTCGGCGTCACCTATCCCGAGGTCACCGAAATGCAGCTTCGCGCCATGTTTGAGGCTGCTTCCGAACTGAAGAAGGCCGGCAAGTCGCCCAAGCCCGAACTGATGGTCCCGGTCACCTGCGGCGTCAAGGAACTCGACGTGACCAAGGTCATCTTCGACCGCGTCAAGAAGGAAGTCGAACAGCAGCAGGGTGTCACCATCGACTGCCTCTATGGCACAATGATCGAGATCCCCCGGGCTTGCTTGACGGCCGACGCAATGGCCAAGACGGCCCAGTTCTTCTCGTTCGGCACCAATGACCTGACGCAGATGTGCTTCGGGTTCAGCCGCGACGACATCGGCGGCTTCCTCCCCGATTACCTCGATCAGAACATTCTGCCAGCTGACCCCTTCCAGACGATCGACCAGTCCGGTGTTGGACAGTTGATCCAGACCGCGGTCAGCAAGGGTCGCGGCACCCGCGGCGACCTGAAGATCGGCATCTGCGGCGAGCAGGGTGGCGACCCGGCGAGCGTCGAGTTCTGCTTCCGCACGGGCCTGAACTACGTCAGTTGCAGCCCGTACCGCGTGCCGATCGCCCGACTGGCCGCCGCTCAGGCCGCCATCAAGGCCAAGAAGTAACAACCTTCGTGGTTTATCGGTGGCGCCCTCCGCCGGGCGTCCGCCAGCGACCGCAAGAAAACCGTTGGGGCGGCAAGTCAATTGCCGCCCCAACGGCGTTTTCATAGGCAACGAACTGCCGCTGTGGCCAGTCGTTGCGCGCTACCGGCTTGGCGCTGGCGGAGCCTCCGGCCGCGGCTTCATTTGACGCTGTTGCTGCGGAGCGTTCGGCTGGCAGCATCCCACGACGTGGTCGCAGCAGTCGGTGCCACACGCGCTGTAGCACGTTTGGCCGCAGCCATAGTTGCAGCCGCTGTAGCCGCAGCTGCCCCACCCGCAATCCCAGCAGGACGAGTAGTAACCGCAGCCGCTGTAGCAGCAGCAGTCCCCTCTCCGCCCGCGGCGAGCCCAGGCCGAGTCGGCCACGACGAAGCACACCATCAGGAGCACCGCAAGTGAAAGCACAATCCGTCGCATGACAATCGCCTCCTCAATTGAGGTCCTACAAAACGAAACACTGCTTGGGCCAACACGACCCTGGACAATGATTCGCCCTCGATGATGCCCCGGGCCAGTGCAAGAGTTTTTTTTCGCGAATCAAGCGAAACAGCCTGATCGCGTTCAACGTCGGCCAGCGCAGCCCGAAAGGCACGCAACGCCTGCGCACTCAACCGGATTACGTTGATCAGGAAAAGACCGGTGTCAGACGCCGCTCAGCGACTGGCGACAGCAGATTCCTTCACGGCGCCCCCTTCGTACGTCGGCCGCTTCAGAACCTCTTCCCGAGTGAGCGACAGGAATATCTCGCCGTCTTCCCAGTCAATGGAGCGGATCGAACTCGGCGCGACGATCAGATGTTTGCCGGGCCACCAGTTCCGCGTCTCCACGACAAGGTTGCTGATCGACCAACTCTGGTCGTCCACGAGGAAGTCGTCAACGTGGCCGAACATGCCGTCGATGCAGTGAATGTGCAGCCCGTTGAGCACCTTGGTGCTTCGCAGATGCGAGTCCCCCGCTTTCTGCTCGCTATCCAGCACGCCAGTCCAATAGGCTTCCCAGACCAGCACCTGCGCCGGCTGGCCGGCGTTTTGCAGATCCACCGGCTCATCGGTCTCGGGGCCGGGACACCGCTCGATCTCCTCCTTGGTCAGCCGAGTGGAAAGCTTCCGATTCGGCCAGTCCGCCCGCTCGATCACCGCAGGATCGACCAGCACTTGCCGCCCATGAAACCACCGGTCGCGGCTGACAAGTAGATGTCGGACCTTCCACGATTGGTCGTCAAACAGGATATCGTAAAGCGCGCCGAGCCGCCCGTCCGGCCCTTCGAGCACAGCCCCGTACGCATGTCTGGTGCTGATCAGCATTGCAACGTCCTCTTTCGGATGCCCTAGCGTGGGTGGTTTGCTTCCGGTTCGCTGGTAGATTCTACATTGCTGTTATTCCCCCGGCAATCGCGGCCCACCGACGCGATCATCGCGAGCACGCAGCTATCGCTGGACACTTGGGGTCACAATACGTCACCCATGATCAGAAACATCGGCAGATGCACGACCCGGGAAGCATCGCTCAACGACGCGTCAATCTGTCGGATGCGTTCGAGCGAAGCCCTTTCGTCAGCGATTAGCGGCAACTGGCCGAGCAGATCGAACCTCGCGGGCGAGGGCGGCATCAACTGATCCAGCAGGTCGACGCGGACCTCGAAGCCTGCCGCGGAAAGAATCGCAGGCAGTCTACGCCCCACACAGGGATCGGCGCCCCCGCGGCTCAGGGCCGCAAGCCAGAGGTCCCTGCTGGCAATCTCGTACGGATGCTCGATCATCCCACCGTAATCCGGCTCGATGGCCGTGAAGACGCCGCCCGGCGCAAGGATGCGGCGCACCTCGCGAACGGCCGCCTCCACATCAAGCCACATCATCGCAAACTGGCAGTAAACCAGATCGAACGTCGCGTCGGCAAACGGAAGGTTTTCGGCCGGAGAGCAGATACAAGTGACTTCCGGTAGTCGCTCCGCCAAGGCGGCCATCGCATCGGCGTCCGAATCGAGCGCTACGACACTGCCGCCGGAGCGATGCAGCAGTTCCTCGGTGACAACGCCCGGACCGGAAGCCAAATCCAGCACGTGATGGCGCGCAGCGATTCGCGCTCGGCGCAACAGACGCCCGCGGGCCGCGGCGAGCCACGCGGACTGTTGCTCTAGCAGGGCCAGCGATGGGCGATCGGCTCGGCTCATGGGCGAACGACTACTGTAAGCTAGTGCCCGTTGTCGTCGTGCTCGTTAATCCCGGGGGCTGTCAGCCTCAGGCTGTTTGAGCTCCGAGCTGTCCGGCAAGCAGCAGACGGCCGATGCACCGGTTCCTTCGCCGATCTCAATTCGTACGCTGACCCCGGTAACACCCCGCCCCGCCAGACGCTCCTGCAGTCGCTCTCCGACGTAGCGCGCGAAGAGCTCCGTCGTTGTGTTGGCAATCGGCAGCAGGCGACAATTGTCGCGTGGAAATGACCAGCGGCGGTCCGCAAGCGAGACCTCGACCTGACGATCCCCGCAAGACACCTTAAGCGCCTCATGCTGCGTCGGAAGAAGCACCCGGTGATCCAGTTCGGCGACAATCTGCTTCAGCGCGTCGCGGACGACGGTGAAGTCGACCACACACTGGTGTTCGTCCAGCGGACCGGACAGTTCCGCGGCAACGCGATAACTGTGGCCATGGAGATGCTCGCAGGCGGCGCTTCCCCAAAGGATAAAGTGCGCCGCCGAGAACACAAGATCGTCGCTGGCGATGCGAATCTGAAACTCAGTCATCGTGCGGCCGGTCAGCCTCAAACGCTACTTCTTTGCCGAATCCTTCTTTTCGGTCGCCTTCTTGTCGCCGGCCTTTTTCTCGGCGTCGGCGCCCTTCTTCTTCGACTTGGCCGGCTTCTTTTCCAGCTCGGCTGCCTTCTTGGCCTCTTCCTTCGCCTGCGGCACCAAGCGGGCGATGTCGGCAGCCGGCAAAATCAGCTGCGTGGAAACCGTCGACATCCGAACGGTGTTCTCGCCCTCGTTTTTCACGCAACGGCACAGCATGCCAATCAGCTTGCCCTTGGCATTGAACACCGGCATGCCGAGGACGCCGCCGTCGGCGACGTAGCAGTTCCGCGGCTGAGTAATGAGGGCGAGAATGCGGCCTTCGATCAACAGCGGGGCGTAGTTGAGGTCCTCGTTGGCGCGACCCAGCAAGATCGTCGCGTCCATCGGCTGCACCTGGGAGGCGGCGTCCGCCAGCGGGATCGCGGCCAACTGCGCCTTGGCCGCCTCGTCCAGCGGCTTCTGTGGCATCAGGAACGCCAGGTCGAGGTCCTCGTCCTTCAAGACGACGCGGGCCGGCAGTTCGCTCCCATCCGCGAGCCGGTACTTCACTTCCTGCACGTTCCCCTGGACTTCGACCGTTCGGCCGCCTGCACGCACTTTGCCGTGCGGGCTGAGATTCGTCAGTGACGCTACCGCCATGCCCGTCTGGTCGATGACCACGGCCGGGAATTGCGATTTGCTCTCCCCCGCCTCCACACCCCGCACCTCGATCTTCAGCACTGCGGAAAGCGTAATGACCGCCTTCTCGTACTTCTGCATCGTCTTGCGGGCCGTGGCCACATACTCCTGTTCCCCGTTTTGGGCCAAAGCAGCCCCGGCGAGCAGACAGAAGCAAACGAGAGCGGACAATAGATTCTTCAGCATAAAGGAGTTCCTAACATGTCAAAAGTGTACGATGGCAGGCTGTAAAAAACGCTGGCAATGTGCCGTGGCGCGGCGATAATGCAAACCGCAGTCGTTGCCGCGCTACTTGTAATCGGGTTCGACCTCACAGAAGCGGGTGTGGATGCCGCGACGCACGAAGAACACCACCCGTTGCGGCTTCTCGCTGCGGACTGCTTCGAGAGCAGCTTTCAGGTCCGCAACGTTGCTGACCGGCTTTCCGTTGATGCTCATCAGAAAATCTTCGCCATGCAGGCCGCCCAGCGACGCCCAGCCGCCGTTTTCGACCTTCTGAAGCAAGACGCCTTCGATCCCCTCCGGGATGTGCATGTCGACGCGATCAGTGTAGCTCAACTCGCGCGCAGTGAACTCGAAATCCTTGTCGGTCCACCGCTTCACGTTCTCATCGCTGACCGGCGCGGCCTCCAATGTCATCTTCACGTCCAGCCGCTTGCCCTCGCGGACGATGTTGAGCGTGGCGGTGCCACCCAACGGGAGCCGCCGGATCATCGTGTCGAAGACCTCGCGATCGCCGAGTTGCGAGGCGTTGACCGCGCGGCCGTTGATCGCCACGATGATGTCGCCCACCCGAACGCCCGCTCGTTCAGCGGCTTGCTTCTTGAATACCTCAGTGACGCGGACGCCGCGCTTGCCGGCCATGTCCAGCGCCTCGGCAAGATCCGATGTCAGTACCTGCACGTTGACGCTCGACCAGGGTTTGGCCGCCGAGGCAGGGCGATTCTTGTTTTCTTCTTGCCCAACTTTGACGACCGTCAGTAGCTGTTTGCCGTCGCGCTCGAATACGACGAGCACGGGCACGCGGTCGGTCTTGTCCTCAACGATCTTCGCCGTCAGTTGCCGCAGGCCTGCCGCATTGGCAATCGCCTCCCCTTCGACTTTCAGGATCACATCGTCAGATTGCAGCGGCAGTTTCGCCGTCGCCGCCCCGCCCCCGCCTCGAACCGAGTCAACGATGACGCCGTGGGTGTCGGTACGGTAGCGTTCCAATGCCATCATCCGGGTGATGTCGCGAACGGCAATTCCCCAGTCCTTGAGTTCCGCGGGCTCGCCGACGGCCCGTTGCAGCGGCTCTGTCTTCAGCGACGCGGTGTGCGATTTGCCGTCGCGAACATAGCTCAGTTCAACGGTCCCGCCGACCGGCGTCGCAAACAGAAGCTGGTTGAGCGGCGGCAGTTGCTCGAGCAGTTCGACGTTGACCGGTCGACCGCGGAAGCTGGTCAGCAGGTCGCCCGCGTGAATGCCCGCCCGGTCGGCAGCAGAGCCGGCTACGACGCCAGCTACCAAAGCCCCCTTGACGCTCTTATCGCTCTTGAGGCGAGGTTGGATTTCCATGCCGACCCAACTGCGGGCGATGTGCCCGTGGCGAATCAACTCATTGACGATCTCCTTCGCCAGGTTCGCGGGGATGGCGCCGCCAAGCGAGCCAAGCCCAATCTCGTTGATGCCGACGATCTCGCCGCGGAGGTTCACTAGGGGACCGCCGCTGTTGCCATGGAAAATAACGGCATCATGGCCGATCCAGCGGACAATTTGGCCGACATCCTCGCCATCGAGCCGGAAGCCGCCGGCCATCGAGCGGGGCATAATCATTTGGGTGTTGCTAACGATGCCGCGCGTGACAGACTGCGACACGGCCATCGGGCTGCCCATCGCCAGGACGACGTCGCCCACTTTCAGTTCGTCGGAATTGCCCCAACCGGCAACTGCCAAGGGAGCGTCCGGCCGCTTCCGGCTCGCCTTCTTAAGCTTGATCACGGCGATGTCGGCCATCGGGTCAGTGCCGATCTTGGTCGCCTCGACCTCTTCGCCGTCCGCGAGCGTGCAGGTGATGCGCGTGGCATTGCCGGCAACGTGGTGGTTCGTGACGATGTAGCCATCGGGAGAGATGATCGCGCCGCTTCCGGCTCCCCGCTGACGTTCCATGCGCCCGCCACTTGGCTCCTCGGCCACGACATAAATTCGCACCAGGGCCGGGTAGACCTTTTGAATCGCCGGCTCGATTTCAGCTCGGGATTGTGGCTGGGTTTGGACCTCGCGATCAGCGGCCATCATCTGGCTGCCGGCCGCCAACGCAGCAAGCGTCACCGAGCTAATGACCAGGGAACGGATGCTTTTCAAAAGACACTGGGGCACTCTCATGACTGAATGATCTCGCAGCGGGAGGTGGCAAGAAGGGGTAAGCCGCGCTCGGTGAGGTCGCTGGCTCAAAGATCGCAGCGGCAGGGTTGACGTAATCCTTAAGTTTTACAGATTCAGCGGGGCCATGCAAGCTGCTATCTCGCAGTTCATGTCCCCGGACAGAGAGCTTGCCAGCCGCCACCGATCCTTTCGCTATTGGACGCTCGACAACCGGCTTGCTATCCCCGCTGGCAAGGGGGCCCGGCGAGCGGATGCCGCTTGAGGAAGTCGGTCAACAGAGGGCAAATCCGCTCGTGAGCGTCTTCCACAATATAATGCCCTGCGTCGGCAAAGCGATGCACCTCTGCATCGGGGAAGAAACCAAGGAAGCGGTCGAGGAACGCCGGCGTAAAGCACCAGTCCTGCATGCCCCAGAAGAAGCAGACGGGACGGCTGGCTAATCGGGCGAGGCCCGCTTCAATGTTCACGAGCGTCTCGTACGTCGGGTGACTCTGCTTGAGCGGGATATCGAGCACGAATCGAAGGACCGCCGCCCGATGCTCCCAGGAGTCGTATGGAGCGAGATAGCCCGCCCTGACGGCTGCGGTCATCCGCTCCGGCTTGCAGACGGTGCTCCGCAAGGCATGGCGAACGAAAAGGTTCAACCCCTGCACAGCGACGGGGCCAAAACCTGGAATGCGGCAGAGCCCGATCGACCGCGGGCATCGTGGCGCCCGAAACGCCGCCGTGTTCATCAACACAAAGCGGGCGAAACGGTCCGGCGCCGCCACAGCCGCACCCATGCCGATCCCACCACCCCAGTCGTGCGCAATCAGCGTGACGTTCCCCAAGTCGAGCTTCTCGACGAACTCGTTGAGGTCGGCCACGCGACGAGCCAACCGGTACGGATATTCACGCGGCGAGGGCTTATCCGATAGGCCCATGCCAATGTGATCAATCGCGATCACCCGATAGCGATCTCGCAGCGCTCGGATAATTTCTCGCCAGTAGAACGACCAAGTCGGGTTGCCATGGACGAGAAGCAGGATTTCGCCGGCGCCCTCGTCCACGTAGTGGCAGCGATGGCCACCGACGAGCAACTCGCGGGACTCGAAGGGATATAATGCTCGCCAATCGTCGAGTTTAGCCATTTGCCCCATGCTATGTCAGCCAGTTGACCTCTGCAAGGGCTGTGGCAGCCCCCAATTGCTTCGCTGCGACGCACCGGGAACTGATGTCACGGCAAAACACGCACGCGTCTTGCCGCATCCTCCCACGTTCCCCAAGGCCACGTCTCGCCGCGCCGATTCTGGCATTGACCCACCTCGGAAGGTATCTATAATCCGCCCCTGCCTTTTTGCCGACCGGCACAGGTGCCTGCGGGCGTCTTCTCGTTCGGGTTGGCCGCATTCTTCGCGCAATCGGCAAAGTTCGCGAAAAAGGAATAATCAAACCGACGCCAGGGTTCGATCCTAACTTTACAGTGTTCGATCTCGCGTTTATTCGGAAGGATACCGAAGCCATGCGAACCGACCCAGTACGGTGTGTCTTAGCCGTCCTTGCCACGGTTGCCCTGTCCGGCTGCTATAGCGGTGGCCAGTGGAATGCACCGAATCTGGCTTTCTGGAGAACGAATCCCTTCCAGTCCACGCCAGGTCCCGCACCCGCCGCGGTCGGCGCCCCGACCAAACCGTCGGGCCTTGCTGGCCAAGGCACGCAAAACGGTACTTCTTCCACCGTTGCACAGACGAAATCCGCGCCGGCCACCGGTTATCCAACCACCCAAGAGCCAGCCTCCTCGGCTTCGCCAGCCGGTCTCAGCGGCGCTACGACGCCGTCCAACTACGGTGCCTCCGCCTACACGGCGAGCAACGCGGGCGTCCCCGGCGCCGGCGCCTATGGCACTCCTCAGCCGTCCAACTACGGCCGTTCCAGCGGCTCGTACAGCACAACTGGCTCCTCGCCGTCGGGCTACGGCACGCCTAGTGGCTCGTACGGGTCCTACGGCAACACCTCCGCAACCAACCCGTCGTCGTCCTACGGCTCCACCGCTCCCAGCAACGGCAATTCAACCGGCTCGTCAGCGTACGGCTCGAATGCCTCCTACGGCAGCAGCGGGCTGGCTAATCGGTCGCCGTCCAATTACGGCGGATCGAACGGTTCTTACGGCAGCGGCTCCGCCAACAACCCATCGTCATCGTACGGTGGCTCTTACGGTACACCAACGCCGCCGAACTCCAGCTACGGCAACAACGCCTACGGCAATTCGAACCCGTCGTCGTACGGCGCCCCAACCCCAGGCGGCGCGTATGCACCGCCGAGCAACTCGTCCGGCAGCAACTCGTCATCTGGCAACGCGACCGGCGGCTACTCGAACCCAGTTCGTGACTACGCCGACCCTTCGGGCGCTTCGAACGCCCGTCCCGGTTCTGCCTATGACGCAGGCAACGGCGGCGGCTACGGCGCCACCACAGCGCCTGGCTCGGCTTCCTCCACAGGCGGTGCGCGCTACGGCGACAGTGCAAGTTCTTCCGTGCCGTCACGGCCCGACTTGACGACGGCTGGCGGCGACCGTTTCGCGCCACCAACCGGCAACTCGACGCCGATCGGGGCTAGCCGCTATGGCTCGACCGCGCCATCGGCCGGTAGCAACGGAGCGTATTCGCAGCCGATCGGCGGCAGCGCACCGGGCTGGGGGACTCCGTCCAGCGGCAACGGTTCGAGCTACTCCACGCCCCCGGCGTCAAGCGGCTCCACCTACCCGCCGTCGACTGGCTCGAGCTACTCCGCTCCTAACGCCTCCGGCGCTTCGATTCCGAACGCGCCGAGTGGCGACACGCCCGCGTATCGGCCCGGCGGCACCAGCGACTATGTGCCGCCACCGCCGTCGAACGGCACTTCCGGCGGCGCCCTCTCCTCCACGCCTCCCATCAGCACCGGCGTCACCCCGGCCAGCTACAACCAGCCACCTGCTAGCCCGGGAATGTAACACCACGGCGAGCGCCTCATATCCTGGTTCACAGCAACCGCGATGTCGGCCGCAGCCGTTCATAGTCCCGCCTTTACGCGGCAATTTGCGATGCGAAAGCCGGCCAACGCCGGAACTGCCAACACGCTTCGACACTGCTGTTCTCGGCCAAGTCGTGTTATGATGTAGGGCTGGTCCTCGACGGCCGGAGTTATCCCGGAGCGTTGCCTTGCTGATCGGCCCTGTGTTTACGCGCGAAGTCGCTATCTCGCCTCGACGGGCGAGGATGTACGTTGCGCGGGCGGCATACGGCGTCGCTTTGCTCGTCCTGATGAGCACGGCATGGCTCGTCCTGACCGGCACCCAGTTGGTCAGCGACATCGGCGACTTCGCGCGCTTCGGCGCAACCCTGTTCCAGATTCTCGCGCCGCTGCAACTGGCTCTGGCCGTCTTCTTCTCCGCCCTTTTGGCCGCCAGCGAGGTCGCCCACGAAAAAGATCGCAAGACTCTAATCCTCTTGTTGGTCACGGGGCTCTCAAACTGGGAACTGGTTCTCGGCCGACTCCTGGCCAGCCTGCTCGGCGGTTTGGTCGTTTTGTGCGCCGGACTGCCGGTCTTCCTCGCGATCGCGCTGTTGGGCGGGGTCTCGTACGGACAGATCGCCAGGGCAATGGCCGTCACCCTTGCCACAGCGATCTGCTGCGGCAGTCTCGGTTCCACACTCGCCCTATGGCGCGAAAAGACCTTTCAGTCACTCGCCATGACAGTGCTGGTTCTGGTGCTGTGGCTCGCAGCCGGCGAAGCCCTCGCGACCGGCGTTCTCGGCGAGACCGTCTTCGGCCTCTCGACGCGAACGTTGGCGATTGGGCTGAGCCCCTGGCAGGCCATCCTCGAGGCAGCACGTCCCTACGTCCACGCCCAGCCTGCCCTCGGTTGGCTCGGCACGCCAATCAACTTGTTTCTGCTATTTGCCGCCGGCTTCGCGCTGCTCCTCGATGGTTTCGCCGTCGCCATGGTCCGCGTCTGGAACCCATCGCGAGAGAAGGTGACACAGGGGAAAGGCGAGCGGGAAGAGGGAAAAGATCACACCGCCGAGGCTAACACCGCGTCGACTCTCCCTTCTCTTTCCCGTCGCGTCTGGGACAACCCGATCATCTGGCGCGAGATTCGCACTTGGGCCTACGGCCGCAAGATCCTCATCGTCCGCCTTGCCTACCTGTTCCTCTTCGCTCTGGCCGCCGCCGCGCTTTATTGGATGGTTTCCACCGGGCAGTTGGCCGCCTACTCGCAAGGCGCGTGGGTCTTGGCCCCGCTCATGCTCCTGAGCCTGGTGCTGGTGAACGCCCAAGCCGTCACCTCGCTCACCAGCGAACGCGACGCCCGGGCGCTCGACCTGCTGCTGGTAACCGACCTGACCCCGAAGGAGATCGTCTACGGCAAGCTCGGCGGCATCTTCTACAACACCAACGAGATGGTGCTGCTGCCGATGCTGCTCTGCGTCGCCCTATGGTGGGCTGGCGCGCTGAGCTTCGAGAATCTGCTCTACGTGCTGGGCGGCCTGGCCGTGCTTTACCTGTTCGCCGCTACCGTCGGCCTGCACCTCGGCATGACATACGCCAACTCCGGCGCGGCCGTTGCGACCAGCCTGGGCACGGTCTTCTTCCTCTCCGTCGGCGTGGCCGTCTGCATGCGAATCATGATGGCTTTCAGCGGCTCTCCCAGCGCGCAGTTCCTGCCGTTCTTTGCCTTCATGATCTTTGGCGGCGTGGGCCTGTACGCGGTGCTCGGCCTCCGCAACCCCTCGACCGCTATCGGCTGGGCCAGCTTCCTCTGTCCCTTTGCCACCTTCTACGCGATCACCAGCTACTTGCTCAACTCACCGCTGGCCGCGTTCTTGGTGATGGTTGCCGCTTACGGTTTCACCATCGCCGCGATGCTCGTCCCCGCCATCTACGAGTTCGACGTCGCCACCGGCCGAACCACCCTCGACGAGTGATCGCCCCTCTCGTTTAACCGGTAGCCATCGGCGCCCGCACGCCACCTCAACCTTATAATCTTGTTGACCTCGTAATCTTGTTCCCACGCTCCCGCGTGGGAACACCTCGGCCGCCAAAGAATGCTGAAATACCTTGCGGTGCTCTCTCCTTGACGTCTTAGCGCCTTTGCGTGAGCACAGTTTCTCCTCTCATGCCCCTCGTTCCCACGGTCCTTCCTTGGCAGCGCCCTATCCCGTTTCATCAGTTGGGGCGGCAGTTGTACTGCCGACCTTACAGGCGCCAATTCGCGCCGTCCGAACCGGCTTCTCTGTTTCCTCTGCGTCCTCCTGTTCAATAGTCTCCTGTCCAATCATCCCCCTTTGACGTCGACGCTCGCCGCAGCGCCCGCAAGAGTAGGCCAAAAACTTTCCTTGAAGCCGTTCCACCGCGCGGTAGGATCGCTCCCGCAGAGCCGGGCTCGTTTGTTGGGGTGGCAGTTGCACTGCCGACCCACGAGCGGCCTTACTCGGTTGTAGCAGCAGTTGCACTGCCGACCCGAGCTTGGTGTGCACCCGTGCGATGTGCCGACTGCCTGGCAGGAACCCGCAACGCTCGCACACCAACGAAACCGTTGGCCGTCCGTTCTTTGACAAGTCGCCAGTCGCTACGGCGTTCCCACGGTCCCGCAGCTCCTCCTTGCGATTCAACGCCATCCGCCAGCAAATCCCAATTGTGCACAGCCCCCGCAACCGGGCGGATCGCAGCGCACAATGCGAAACCCTTCAACCGACCGGATTTGCGGCGAGATTTGCGCGTGAGCGAAAAGAGCGGTGCCCCGGGGGCGTGCGCGAAAACAACAGCGGGCAGACGAACTACCGGCTGTAGCCCAGCGACTTCACGACCGCCAGCATCTCTTCGAACGTGATGAATCGGCGGCGATGAACCAGCTTGTACTGGTCAATGGCCTGCGCCAGCTCCGTGGCTTCGGGCGATAAACCCTCGTGAGAATTGCCGAACTGACGCCGCTCGCAAATCGGCATCCGCTCGACGGCCGCCGGATTCCGCCGATCCATGAATACCGGAACTGTCGCTGTCGCCCCCACCGTCGGCGTCTGCATTGTCTGGGACATTCCTTGGCTCCTCTAAAGTGCAGTCGTGTCGGGGCCACGCGTGGCTCCACACAATCTTAGCTCCGCGTCCGGCCCCTCGGCGATTTTTCCTCCCCTGCCCTTCGTCCTCAACGACAGCGCCGAAAATAGCGGTCGTAGCGGCAAGAAAAAGCGCCGAAAGCGCCCGGCGGGACCGCTCCGCTGCATCCCCGCCGAAAGAACACCGCGCGACGCGATCGCAAAACCCATCGCCGTAAGGGGTTGCGCCGCACGACATCGGCGCGAAGCCGCCTTGATCCGCCGGGCAACCCTTCATATAATCTCGCCGCAAAATCGGCGAGATCTTTTCGCAAGGACTTTTCCCTCTTTGTGTTGCGTTTGGTTCGTGACGGCTCGGCAGGAGGCCGGCGGCCGTCCGGCGTGCAAGGATGCTGTTCTGGTAGAACGACTTCGCGTGCAATTGGCTCGCTTCCGGTGCGCTCCGCAGTTGGTGCGCGCAAGCCGACGAGCTGCGCGCTACGCGAGTCGAACCCTTCTTCTCTTCCTCTTAGCACTTCTCACCCTGCACGCATCAAGAGCCGTCGCGCAGGTGCAACTGCCCGATGGAAACCCAGCCGAACCGATCATCGTCAGGGCGCGGGCCGGAAGCAAGTGGGAGGTCGGCTCGTATGAAGTCTGGCTGCTACGTGGCGAATGCGTCATCCAGCAAGGCCAGCGTGTCGCGCGATCGCGCGAAGCTGTCCTCTGGCTCGATCGAGCCGAGCCCACAAGCCAGAATCCGAACAAGGTCATCGCCTACTTGGAAGGGAGCGTGGAAATCGTCTCGGACGTTCGGCCAGGCGCGCCGCGATTGACCGACCAAAAGTGGTTCGGTCGCCTCGAAACCGCCGGACGAGTCGACGTTCGTGCGACCGAAGTAAGCGGGCGGCCGCAAGTGCTCCCAGCGATCTACTGGAGGGCGATGGAGTGGCGGTCGCCGGAGACAGGTCGCGGCGGTTGGCGCCCCACGGGCGCCGGGGCAAACGCCAACGCCAATGGACGCGTAGTTCCGGCGCAGTATGCCGCCCCGCTGCCTGGTCCAGCCACCGGACCAGAGCGACTGCCGGCGCCCGCGCCGGTCGCGCCTGCCAGTCCGCCCACAACTGCACCAGGACTGCCCACGCCGGGCGCTCCACAACCGGCCGCGCCTGTCGGCGTGCGGCGAGTCCGCGTTTTCCCCCGCAGCAACGTGCCCGTCAACGGTGAGTTCCGTTCCGATCCGAACACCAATCAGCAGGTCGCTTGGATCGACTCGGGCGTGAATGTGATCGTCGATATCAGCGGCGGGCTGCCCGCCGTCGGCGATGTCGGCACAATCGACGTCTCCGCCGACCGTGTGGTGGTTTGGACCAGTGGCCTGCAAGGCTTTGACGTTGGCCGGCCGGCATATCAGGATCAGCGAACGCCACTGGAGATCTATCTCGAAGGGAACATCATCTTCCGCCAGGGCGAGCGAACAATCTATGCGGACCGGATGTACTACGATGTGCTAAATCACGTGGGGACCGTGCTCAACGCCGATGTGCTCACCCCGGCGCGGAACTACCAAGGCTTGCTTCGGCTGCACGCCGACGTGCTCCAGCAGACGGGCGCCGACCGCTACTTCGCCCACGACGCCTTCCTCACGTCCAGCCGCATGGGCCAGCCGAGCTATCGGCTCCAGGCCACGGACATCTACTTCGAGGATCTTCAAATCCCGGTCGTCAATCCGGCAACCGGTCAGCCGGCAATCGATCCCGCGACTGGTCAGCCGGCCATACAGCATCAAAGGCTTGCTACGGCGGACAACGACTTCCTGTTCATCGGCTCGGTGCCGGTCTTCTACTGGCCGCGGTTGGCCACGGATCTGAACGAACCGAGCTACTACATCCGTCGAGCGACAGCCAAGCAGGACTCGGTCTTCGGCACGCAAATCCTCACGAAGTGGGATGGCTACCAGTTGCTGGGAATCAAGAACAAACCGGCAGGCACAAACTTCGACATAACACTCGACTATCTGAGCAAACGCGGCTTCGGCCACGGCGGCTCGTTCACCTATGATCGCGCGGACTGCTTTGGGTTGGCTGGCCACACGGCTGGCTTGGCCGACTACTGGGGCATTCAGGACAGCGGCGTCGACAACCTGGGCAAGGGCCGCAGCGCCGTCCCGCCCGAGCAGTCCTATCGCTATCGCCTCTTCTGGCAGCATCGTGAAATGCTGCCGTACGATCTGCAACTCACGGCCGAGCTGGGATGGATTAGCGACCGCAACTTCTTGGAGGAGTATTACAAGAGCGAGTGGGAGACGCTGAAGGACGAAAACACCGGCGTCGAGCTGAAGCAGATCACGGAGAACCGCGACTGGAGCCTTTCGGCCGACTACCGGCTCAACGACTTTTTCACCGACACCAACTGGCTGCCGCGCGCCGATCATTTCTGGATCGGTCAGTCGCTGTTTGGTGATGTGTTCACTTGGAACGAACATTCGAGCGTCGGCTACGCTCAGTTCCGGCAAACAACCGTGCCCGACAACGTCACGGTCGGAAACGTCATTGGCCCCGCCGGATCGTTCAATTACCTGCCATGGGAGCAGTACGATACGCAAGGCGCAAGGCTCTCGACGCGGCAAGAACTGGACTGGCCGATTCAACTCGGACTGGTGAAAGTGGTCCCCTTCGCCTTGGGCGATGCGACCTACTATGGCGCGGATCAGGCCGGCGACCCGCTGACGCGTCTGTTCTGGGAAGCCGGTATTCGGGCGAGCATTCCGATGTACTCGGTCGACCCGACGGCCTGCAGCGAACTGTTCAACGTGCATGGCTTGGCGCACAAAGTCAACTTCGAGGCGGAACTCTCCTACGCCCAGTCGAACAAGAACCTCGAGGAACTTCCGCTGTACGACCCGCTGGACGACAATTCGGTCGAGGCATGGCGGCGGATATTTATGACCAATACGTTCGGCGTGCCGTCGATGATTACGGTGCCGCCGGGCACGCCGCCAGGAAAAATACTGATCCCGCCGCAGTTCGACGAACGGCTCTATGCGCTTCGTAGCGGCCTTCAGGATTGGGTTACTTCGCCGAGCACCGAGATCGCCGGCGATATGGCGGCTCTCCGGTTCGGTGTCGATCAGCGGTGGCAGACGAAACGCGGCCCGGCCGACAACCGACACATCATTGACTGGATGTCGCTGGATACGAACGTGACGTTCTACCCCGATCCCGACCGCGACAATTTTGGCAAACCACTGGGCCTGCTCGACTACAACTATGCCTGGCATGTTGGCGACCGGCTGACGCTGACCAGCGACGGTATCTTCGACTTCTTCGACCAAGGGCAGAAGATCGTCACCGTCGGCGCGTTTCTCAACCGGCCGCCTCGCGGCAGTTTGTACATGGGTTTCCGGCTCCTGGAAGGGCCAATCGACAGCAAGATCGTCTCCCTGAGCTACAGCTATTGGATGAGTCCCAAGTGGGTCTCTTCATTCGGTACGACGGTCGATCTCGGCCACCAGGGGAACATTGGCGAGAACTTCACGATCACCCGAATCGGCGAATCGCTGCTAATCAGCGCCGGATTCAATGTCGACGCCGCCCGGAACAGCGTGGGCGTGGCGCTGGCTATCGAGCCGCGGTTCTTGCCGAAGACGCGGCTTGGAAATGTCAACGGCGCCCAGATTCCCCCCGCCGGCGCGTTTGGGTTAGAATAAGGGATTGCTGATTGATGGTTGTTGACCGGTGATCTGACGGATACTCGGCGCCTGGCGAAGTCCAGGCAGTCGTCAATCAGCAATCATCCATTAACCATCAGCAGTTCGATGCCGCCCGATCCGAGTTTTGTCCAACGTTCGTGGTTCCGGAAGTTTCGCGACGCGTTTCGCGGAATCGTTGTCGGAGTGCACGGCCAGAGCAGTTTTCAGGTCCATCTGGCCGTGGGCGTGTCGGTCGTTGCTGCCGGCATCGCGTTGCACGTGACGCTGGTCGAGTGGTGCATTCTGGCCCTATGCATCACCGGCGTCCTGACCGCCGAGATGTTCAATAGCTCGCTGGAGTCGATGGCCAAGGCGATCACCGGTGAAAGTGATCCGCATTTGGGCAACTCGCTCGATATTGCCAGCGCCGCGGTGTTGGTCGCCTCCATCGGTTCGGCAATCGTTGGGGCCGTCATTCTCGGACACCGCTTGGGCGTATTGTTGAAATGGTGGTAGCTGCCGCTATTCATCGAGCATCGATCGGCAATCAACACTCCTCATACCCATGGCCGCAAAGACCTACCGTGACGAAGATGCCGACCTTGGCCTGCTAGCGGGCAAAACGATTGCCGTGCTCGGCTACGGGTCGCAGGGGCACGCGCAGGCGCAAAATCTGCGAGAGAGCGGCTGCAAAGTCCTTGTGGCGCAGCGGCCGGGAACAGCGAATCATCGCCGGGCCGTCGAGGATGGCTTTCAGCCGGTTTCCATCGCGGAAGCTGTCCGCCAAGCGGCGGTGATCGCGGTTCTGCTGCCCGACGAAGTGCAGGCCGAGGTGTTTCGGCGTGAGATTCGCCCGAATCTCGCACGGGGCGACATGCTGGTGTTCGCCCACGGTTTTAATGTCCGCTATGGGCAGCTCGATGTGCCCGAGGGAGTTTCGGTGGCACTCGTAGCGCCACTGGGGCCGGGCAGCCTGGTTCGCGCGGAATTCGTCCGCGGTGCTGGGGTCCCGTGTCTGATCGCCGTGTCCGAGAAAGATACTCCGCTCGCTCCACGTGAGAGCGAAGGCGCCACGCAGAACAGGGCAAGCACGGCCTTCCATCTTGCATTGGCGTACGCGAAGGGGATCGGGGCAACGCGGGTGGGCGCCGTTGAGACCACGTTCGCCGAGGAGACCGAGACCGACCTGTTCGCCGAGCAGGCGATTACCTGCGGCGGACTGAGCGCCTTGATGAAGGCTGGCGTCGAGACGCTGGTCGACGCGGGCTATCAGCCGGAGATC
>JAJFUI010000014.1 GCA_021372555.1 Planctomycetaceae bacterium
CTCCGCAACAGGTGGCCGGTGACCATCTTGCTGCCGATCGGCACAATGAAATCGATGCCAAGCCGCTCGATCGGCTGGCCGCAATACTTGGTGTGCCGATAGGCCGGCATGATCAACGCCGGCTGATGGCCCAACCGGGCCAACTCGCCGGGCAGTGCCCCGCAGACGTCGGCCAGTCCGCCAGTCTTCGCAAACGGCACCGCCTCGCTTGTGGCCAGGAGTATATTCACCGTCTCACTTCCTTTCGCCGCCAGTCGCCCGCCGATTGTGGCCGATTCCCGCTCCCTGCAAAAGCCGCAAAGTCGGCGTGATGCAACTCTCTTGCCCTAAGGACGCATCCTCGCGCATACAATAGATGCCCCAGGTGTCGCGGATGTCAAGTCGGCGCGGCTCGAAGACAGGGGGTTTCAGCGGTTAATTTATATCTTGACTTTGTCGATCAACATACTTATACTTCAATATCCCGCCAGCATTATCGACAAGGAGCCGCCCATGCCTTCCTGCCAAAACGTCCTGCAACTGATCGGCAACACGCCGCTGGTCCAAATTCGGTCGCTTGACACTGGCCCTTGTGAACTGCTGGTTAAGCTGGAGAGCCAAAACCCCGGCGGTTCGATTAAGGACCGCGTCGGCCGGTCAATGATTGAGGTTGCCGAACGCGAGGGACGCATCGGTCCCGGTTCGACGCTGGTCGAGGCCACCGCTGGAAATACCGGCTTGGGGCTGGCGCTGGTCGCCGCCCAGAAGGGCTATCGCTTGATCCTGGTCATCCCAGACAAGATGAGCCAGGAGAAGGTGCTACATCTGAGGGCCCTGGGCGCCGAAGTGGTCATGACCCGCAGCGATGTCGGCCGAGGCCATCCGCAGTACTATCAGGACATGGCCGAGGAGATTACGCGGCGGACTCCCAACGCCTTTTACGTCAATCAGTTCAACAACCCGGCTAATCCGTTGGCCCACGAAACCACGACTGGGCCGGAGATTTGGGACCAGACAGGGCATCAGTTAGACGCCATCGTCTGCGGCGTTGGTTCCGGCGGCACGCTTACGGGCCTGAGCCGTTTCTTCGCTCGAGTCGCCCCCGAGGTCGAAATCGTCCTGGCCGACCCGGCGGGCTCGGTCTTGGCCGATTACGTCGAGACGGGAAAAGTCGGCGAAGCCGGCTCCTGGGCGGTCGAGGGAATCGGCGAAGATTTCGTTCCGCCGATCGCCGATTTGTCGCGGGTGCGAACGGCCTACCGAATCGACGACGCCGAAAGCTTGTTGACAGCCCGATCGCTGCTCCGCCGCGAAGGCATTCTGGCCGGTTCTTCTTCGGGGACGCTGGTCGCCGCGGCCTTGCGATATTGCCGCGAGCAATCGCGGCCGAAACGCGTGGTCACGCTCATCTGCGATTCCGGGAACAAGTATCTCTCCAAGATGTTCGACGACTATTGGATGGCCGACCGTGGATTTCTCACCCGCGCGTCGTTCGGCGACCTGCGTGACGTGATCAGTCACCGGTTCAGCGACGGGGCAGTGGTGAGCGTCGGACCGGACGACCCACTTGGCATCGTCTACACTCGCATGAGGATGTACGACGTGTCGCAGGTGCCGGTGGTTGAGGGCGCGGAGATTGTCGGCATTCTTGACGAATCTGATCTGCTGTTGGCCGTGATGGCCGATTCGGCCTCGTTGCAGCGGCCCGCCCGGGAATTCATGACGACGCGACTGCATACGGTGAGGCCACAAGCTTCGCTGTCGGAGTTGCTGCCGATCTTCGACGCCGGTAGAGTGGTGATCGTCGCGGACGACGCGGGGTTCTACGGACTCATCACCCGCGTGGACGTGCTCAGCTATCTGCGTCGGCAACGTTTTGCCGCTTGAGGAGGAAACCGTGAGTGAAATCCCAGCCACCGCCCGCCGTCTGGCCTTCGGCACCCGGACGATCCACGCCGGACAGACGCTCGATCCGACCACCGGCGCCGTCATGACGCCGATCTACGCCACGAGCACGTACGGCCAAGAAGCCCCGGGCGTCCACAAGGGCTACGAGTACAGCCGGACACAGAACCCGACCCGGTTCGCCTTCGAGCGTTGCGTCGCCGATCTGGAGGAGGGCGAAGCAGCGTTCGCGTTCGCCTCGGGCATGGCCGCTACGGCCACCGTGCTGGAACTGCTGGACCACGGCGCCCACGTTCTGGTCTGCGACGATCTCTACGGCGGCACCTATCGGCTTTTCGAGCGCGTGCGGCGCCGCAGTGCGGGCCTGGAGTTCACGTACGTCGATGCTACGGATCTCGCAGCATTTGAGGCGGCGATACGGCCCAGTACGCGGATGATCTGGATCGAAAGCCCGAGCAACCCGCTATTGAAGCTGGCCGATCTGGCCGCGATTGCCGAAATCGCCCGACGACGGGGCGTGCTGGCCGTGGCCGACAACACATTCGCCTCGCCCTACTGTCAGCGCCCGTTGACGCTCGGCTTCGATATCGTGGTCCATTCGGTCACCAAGTACCTTAACGGCCACTCCGACATGATTGGCGGCATCGCCGCCGTGGGGGGAAACGCCGAAGCGCAGAAACAACTCCGGTTTCTGCAGAACGCCACGGGCGGCGTAAGCGGCCCTTTCGACAGTTTCCTCGCCCTGCGCGGCTTGAAGACGCTGGCCCTGCGCATGGAGCGGCATTGCCAGAATGCCATGCGAATTGCGAAGTGGCTAGAACGCCGGCCGGATGTTGTCCGCGTGATCTACCCCGGTCTGGCGAGCCATCCGCAGCACGAACTGGCCCGGCGACAAATGAACGGTTTCGGTGGAATGGTGTCGGCCGTGCTGGCGGGCGGACTGGAACGCTCGCGACAGTTTCTTAGTCACTGCCGACTGTTCACCTTGGCGGAGAGCCTCGGTGGGGTGGAAAGCCTCATCGAGCATCCCGCGTTGATGACCCATGCCTCGATCCCCCCGCATCAACGGGCAGCCTTGGGAATCGACGACGGACTGGTCCGGCTCTCCGTCGGCATCGAGGACGCCGAGGATCTTATCGCTGATCTTGAGCAGGCGCTGGCGTAACTTCTCGTCCCAGGCTAACCGGCATCAACCGTGCGCTCCGTTCATCCGGCCAGAGGAGCGGTGCCGAGAAGGTCATAAACCGGTCCTGCCGGCGTCAGCGTGCTGGCAAACACGGTCACTTTATCGACGGTCATCCGTCCGGCGACGAAATCCGCATGCTGCTGGAGCTGCGTGCCGAGCTCGGCGATACCGGGGCCGCCGCCGCGAACACGGCCGATCGTCAGATGGGTCTGGAAACGCCGATGTTCTTCGCGATAGCCCAGCTCGGCAAGGGCATCCTCGACGCGATCATGCAGAACCACCATCTGCTCCGTCCCATCACCTGCGCCGAGCCAAACGGTGCGCGGCCGCGCGGCGGTCGGAAATGCGCCCGCGCCGCGAATCTCTAACGCGAACGGCGACACTTTGGCCGCGCCCTCTTCGACCGCTTCGCAAAGGTCCATGATTTCACGTTCATGAACGTCGCCGAGGAACTTGAGCGTCACATGCAGATTGTGTGACTCGACCCATTTCACGTCCGCCGTCGTTGCGGCAAGCGACTCGATTAGTTCGGCTGTCCGCGCCCGGATAGCGGCGGTGATCTCAACGGCTAGGAAAATACGAAGAGTCTTTTTCATGGTCGATCCGTTAGTACAACAGGGAGACACGGAGTGCGCGGAGAAGAAACAAGGAACTCACGCGGGGGCGATAAGGTGCAGAGGACGATGAAGGAAACGAGGAAGTCTCTCGTCTTCGCCTTGGCGTGAGATTGCTGTTTCCTTTCGTTCTCGCCGTGCCTCAGTGGTGTTCTCGTTCTCTTGCATGTCTAGAAACTGAGCATGCTCTTATACTCTTCCATCCGCTTTTCAAGGTCCGCGCGGTTGATCGTCCGCAGGCGGTCGAGACTGAAGTCCTCAACCGTGAAGCTGGCCATTAGCGTGCCGTAAGCGAGGGATCGCTTGAGCGTTTTCGGCTCGAAATTGCCTTGCTCGGCAAGGTAGCCCATCATGCCCCCGGCAAAGCTGTCGCCAGCGCCGGTTGGATCGACGACTCGCGCCGTCGGATAGGCGGGCATCACATAGAGCTCGTCTTCGCCGAAGAACATCGCCCCGTGCTCGCCCTTCTTGATGACCACGAATCGCGGGCCCATGCGGCGCACGGCCTCGCCGGCCCGGACCAAATTGTCGTCGCCGGTCAAGAGCTTCGCCTCGCTGTCGTTGAGCACCAGACCATGCACGCGCCGCAGGAGCTTATCGAGCCCTTCCCGCTCGTTGCGGATGTAATGGTCCATCGTGTCGGCCACAATCAGCGACGCCGCCGGGCATTGGTCGATCGCCTTCATTTGATAGGTGGGCGAGCCATTGGCCAGAAACAGGAACTTGCACTGGCGATACGCCTCCGGCAGCACCGGGTCAAACGTGGCCAGCACGTTCAGGTGCAGTTCGAGCGTTTCGCGGTCGTTCATGTTTGGCAGATACTTGCCGCGCCAGCGAAACGTCTTGCCGCCCTGCACGACCTGCAAGCCGTCGGTGTCGATGCTGCGGGCCTGCAGCATCGCCGTATTGTCGGCCGGCCAATCGTCGCCCACCACGCCGGCCAGCCGCACAGTCGTAAAGAAGCTCGCCGCGTACGAGAAATACACCGCCGACCCGCCCAGCACATTGTCCCGCTGCTGTGTAGGCGTTTCCACACTATCCAAGGCCACCGAACCGACGACACATAGGGGCATTAACAAGGTCCTTACACAAAGGGATCTTAGGGAACGAGTTCCAAAGCCGAACCATCGGAAAGCCGGAAGACGCGAAAATCGCTATCCAGCGTGAAGAGACGCCGCGCAACGAGACGTTCGGCCGCAACGACGATTGATGCGTCGGCCAGATCCATCGGGGTGTCGCGGTATGTTCCCATCAACGCTTCCATCCGGCTAAGGTCGTCCGGGAGCAGATCGAGCAGCACAAGCCGGCGGTCGTGAACAAGCCCCCATAGAGCGCGCTGTCCGGCGTACCCGTTTGCGCGATGCAACAGATACATTGCTTCAGTGAAGCAGGGCCATGTGGTCAAGAGTGCCACGGCTGGCAGGCTGCGTGCGGCCGCGACACATGCTGCGTGATTAGGATCCCTTCGATCCAGTATTGCGATCAGGGGCCCCGTATCGGTGAGAATCACGGCCGCCCCTGTTGTCGCTCGAGGGCGACGGCGTCAGCGAACCGCCGGCCGCAATCCTCCGACAAGGCCTCGCCCGTGCCCTCGACAGCTCCGACGTAGGCGCCCAGAAAATCGCGAAGAGTGCCGGCTTCCGGCGCGGTTGCCGAAGGCCGTTCCAACAGCGCCTTCCGCAATGACTCCTCCGCCAGAAGTTCGGGAGTCATTCCCCGCTCTTTCGCCTGGCGCTCCAGGGCTTCTTCAACGTCTGATGCCAAACGGATTACCATCGTTGACTCGACGTAGGTGGAGAATTGGTTCGCAATCGCGCAGCCTGTTGACTTTTTCAGCCCGCACGCCGACTCACAATATCAGTATAGCCGTAGAACTGGGGGGAGACAAGGCGGGCAGACGATTGCCCCATCAGATAGCCTTCACCCGTACAAAAGCCGTCCCTTCGGCTCCGGGATCGGACGGCCAAGTTCGGTCGCGGTTTCAATCCATTCCCGAATCACCCGCTCGGTACTAGCTAAAGCGTCCTGGTTGGCAGATGCTGTCGGCTTCACTCCAGCAGAGGATGATCTGGGATCTGCCATTCATTCAACAGTCCCTCCAATCGCCGCCAATAAGCGTGCTTCGACCGAAGTCGTTTCTCTCAAGAAACAGCTTGGTAGATTGCCGGCCGATACGTCGGAACTGGAATCGCCTTGCCGCCGGATCGGGCCGCATCGAGCCAGGCCGCCTTCGCCTTCTCCAATTCGCCGAGCGCTTCCTCGGGCGTATGGCCAAAGGCTGAGCAGCACTCCAGATCGGGGATGTCGGCAATGTAGCCTTCGTCCTCTTCGCTGTAAAAGATGTTGATGTGATAGTCTTTCATGCGTCGCGCTCCAGCCGTAGATTATGCCGCTCGACAAGTCGGAGAAATTGTCGAATCTGATATGGCTTCGCCTCGCTGCCGACCTCCTGCAAGCTGAGAAGTTCCGGTATTGAAGGATGCTTGAACGTGATGGCTGCCGCTAATCCGGTCCAAGCAGAATCCGAAGCCCTCGGCAAGGCTGACCATGTCGGCAAAGGCAACGTTGCGAAGCTCACCACGGCTCAGTCGGCCTAAGAGCTTTTTACGATTCATTATCCCATCGGGCCACGCCCGCTGCCAGTAATTTGTCTGCG
>JAJFUI010000062.1 GCA_021372555.1 Planctomycetaceae bacterium
TGCTGTTTTACGAGCCACGTAAGCCCTTTCGACACCGTTTCTCGATAGGGGCCTTTCGTTGATTTTTGCGTCTGACCGGCGGCCAAAAACGGCAGCAGGGCCATGGCTGTGGCTGCGGCATCGGAACGCCCGATGCTCGCGCCGGAACAGGGCTTGTCCTTGCACTGACGGCGGTAGTCGAGGCTCCATTTGCCTTGCTTGCTCTGATGGCGGTGCAGCCAGTTTAGAGCCGCGCCAACTGCCCGCTCGGAGGCTTGCGTGCCGCCCCAAGCGCCGACCAGGGCGTCGCGGTGCCCCTTGCCGCGGCTGCCGAAACCGAGTCCATTGCCGCCAGAGCCGGCCGAGTCGCCAGTGCCAAGGCCGACACCGACGCCGCCTAGTCCGCCGGGCCCAGGCCGGCCGTGGACGCTGAAGCCACCCAGTCCGCCAAGCTTCGGGCCCTGCAATTCCGTGGCGCGACCGCCGCCGGCGTCCTCAAACTGGGGCGAATCGTCGAAGTATTTCGCCGTTTGACCGGCCGTTGGGTTGGCCCGGGTTCGGCCCAGCGTTTCCGCGTCCAATCTCGTCGGATCCAACGGGGCATCGCCGACTTCAAATCGGGCGATGTCCGCCTGCGAAGCCCCGTCCGTGTGCGGAGCCTCGAACGATGGGGCCGCGTCGGAGCCCAGCCATTCAGAAACGCGTGGGGCGTTGAGCGAAATCATCGCCAGAGCAAACAGGCCCACGGCATGTACCGCCGCGCTGGTCAGGTACCAGTAGCCGTCTTCACGGCACCAGTCGGCAATGCGGGAACCGACGACGCGGGCAGTTGAGCAAATGGCGCCGAGTTTTGTGCGCGGGGTGGCGGTGGTTGTATCATTCGCGTCCACGGGGACAGTCCCATTTTCGCTGAGACGAAAAAGGGGACGTGCCCCACCCGGCGAATCATTCAATGGCGGCGGCGCGGAGGACATCCAACACATCCCCAAAGCGGGACGAGGCTCATCGTGCGATGGTCACGGACACAGTACTATTGTAGCCCCTGAAAATTTGGCCCGCAAAAGTGGGGATCGCGGGGCGTGCGACGCATCGCACCGCGGCCGCGCTAGGCGCTATCCGAATATTCGGAACATTGATACGCCGCAAGCGCGGTCGCGGTTTCGGGCGTTGACGCCGGTAATGAGCGTGGTTAAGGTGTAACGCTGGTTCGGTCAGGATTAGTGGCACACCACGCTTAGGCATTCCGCGAATATGGCGATTTCTTTTCGTCGGCTGCACACGGATGGCGGCACTCACGCCCGACGGTCGGTGCTTTCCACGCCGCACGGCGAGGTGCAGTTGCCGGCGTTTATGGCCGTGGGAACGCTGGCGAGCGTGAAAGGTCTGGAAATTGATCAGCTTCGCGCCACCGGCGCGGAGATGATTCTCGGCAATACGTACCATCTCTCGCTCCGGCCCGGCGAAGAAACGGTTGCCGCGCTGGGGGGGCTGCACAAGTTCATGGGCTGGCCGGGACCGATCCTGACCGACAGCGGCGGATTTCAACTGTTCAGCTTGGCCCACCGTGTGGAGATCACCGAGACGGAGGCCGTTTTCCGTTCGCACATCGATGGCCACCTGGTGGCGATTTCTCCAGAGCGGGCGGTGGCCATTCAAGAGGCGCTCGGCAGCGACGTGGCAATGGCACTCGATCACGTGGTCGGGCTGCCGAATGAGCCGGCTGTCATCCGGGATGCCACGGAGCGTTCCGTGCGTTGGGCGCGGCGGTGCCAGGACGCGGCAACACGGTCTGACCAGTCACTGTTTGCCATTGTGCAGGGCGGGCTCGACCCCGAGCTTCGTGTGTGGTGCGCCCGCCAACTGCGGGAGTTGGATTTTGCAGGCTATGCGATCGGCGGGCTTTCGGTCGGTGAAGAGCAGGCCGAAATGCTGCGGATGCTGGAAGCGACGGTGCCGGAGTTGCCGGTGGATCGGCCTCGCTATCTGATGGGCGTCGGCCGTCCGGAGGACCTGCTGGAATCCATTGCACGAGGTGTGGACATGTTCGATTGCGTCATGCCGACGCGGAACGGCCGCAATGCGATGGCGTTTACCGACGAAGGTCCGATGCGGCTGCGAAATCTGAAGTTTGAACGAGACGAACGGCCGTTGGAAGACGGTTGTCCTTGTGCGGCGTGTCGGCGGAGCCGGGGATACCTTCGCCATTTGTTCATGGCCGGCGAAATGCTGGGGCCGACGCTCCTGTCGATCCACAATCTGACTTATTATCAGCGGTTGATGGCCGGCGCCCGCAAAGCGATCGAACAGGATCGGTTCGACGAGTATCGGCAAGAAAAGTTGCGCGGCTGGCAGCATTCGCCGGCTGGCTGATTCCCACGCCGTCAGCCAGATTCTTCGTCGGTCGTCAGAGCGTCAATTTTCTGACGGCCCACCGATCTTGACGGCGGAAATGGTGACTGTGCGAGTGTCGGTTGGAACCAAGGCGTGTTCGCCGTCCTGGAGCAGCCGGAGCAGGACGAAATCCCTGCCAACAACTGCCTTCGCCGCGTCGTTGTCGAGCACCTTCGCGTCCCTGATTCGGAACGGCAGCAGCGCGCCGGCCGGCTCTGTGGGCGCGCATTCGCGGCGGGCCGTGATTGCAAACCTGATGGTGACCTTTCCGTCGCCGGCATCTTCGATAGAAAGCTTCTGGTCGTAGTTGGGATCGGTAACGGGCTTCATCCGCGCCTGCCACGCAGGATCGCCATAGAGTACGGTCGAATCTCGGTCGGAAGTCAGGTAGAACTTCGTTTTCTCGTTCGTTGCCTCGGTGAGCCGGGCGATCACGTCTTGACGAAACAGATGCACGGACTCCGAAAACGTGAACCGGCCCTGCTGGGTGAAAAAGTAGTTGCCGACCTCCCACGCCCAGCAACAGCGGTATTGCGGAACGACGTGGCCAAAGAACTGGTTGACGCCGCCGCTGTGCATCCAGGCCAGCGACATGCAGTCCATGTCCGAAATGTGGGCGATCAGGCAATTGCCCGGTGAGTAATAGATTTTGGAATTCGGTGAACAGATCGCGATTTTTTCTGTCTTCGTCGTTCGGCCAAAGAGCTTGCCCTGCTTCGAGATGAAATGGCCGTTGGGATAGGTGAAGCCAAGCTGCCAATCGTGTTCACGTGCATGGCCGCTGGAAGACATGATGTGGCACGTGCCACGGTTGAGTTCGGCGACAATCTCCGGCACGGTGTCGTCGGGGCCCTTAACCTCGCGCACGTCCTCCCCCGCCGCTTTGGTGTACTTGTGGTTCTTTTGCACCTCGCTCCAGGACACCCCCTCGTCGAACCAACGAAGCCAGCCGTCGGTGACGTGCGAGACGCCGCGAGAGACGACCAGCGGCTGGGCCGTCACCATGCGAAGAGCGTCGTCGGGAGTGTAGCCAGTCAGGATCGCCCAAATGGCATCGACGTAGGGGTCCGGATCAATCTCGCGCATGAACCTGGCCGCGCGCTGGACGAAGTCTCGGCCAGCTTCGCTCGGTTGCGCCACGAAACAGACGTAGTGAGGGGCATAGGAGGCAATCGCGTCTTTGGTTGCCTCGATCTTGGGATAGTCGAAGACAAAGAGACGCGCTTGGTATTTTTTCTGCAGCGAGCCGACGACACGTTTCCACGCCGCGTCCGCAAATGTCTTCTTGCTAACAACGATGGCATAACTGCCTTCGGGCGCGGGGCCCGTTCGCGTCATCGCGGTGGTGGCCGCAGGCGCCGCCGGCGTTTCCAGAGTAGTCGCGGCGAGGTGCGAAGTGCACGAAAGTAATATTGCCAGGGAAACGAGCGACTTCATCATGGTCAACCGGGGTAAGTGCGTGACGATCGCTGTGGGCCGAGACTTGCCCAGCAGCGTTCGCGGAATGGGACGTGAAGGTCCCCGTACTTTGCCACAACCGACGTCGTTAGGCAAGGGGCGGCCGTTCAATGGCGCGCGTTGGCGTTGCCGAGTCCTTGCTTGGCAACGAGACCGGCTTGCGTCTCCAGTGCTGCCGCTCCCATCGCTCGAACCAGGTGGGCAGGCGACCGACGTTCAGCAACAGCGTTGACACCAAGCAGCCAATGGCCGCGCCTACCAGGACATCGCTCGCGTAGTGTGCCCCGGCCGCGATCCGTTGGCATCCGACGAGCACGGCAAGCACGATGAAGAGGCGGCGGCCCTGCGGATAGAGCCAAATGAGCGCGGCGGCAAGCCCGATCGCTGTGGCGGTGTGCGCCGACGGAAAGCTTTGCGACTTGCTTCCGACACCGAAGATTGGCCACCAGTCGCCGAACGTCTCCCAGACCTGGCCAGCGAACGGGAATTGTAGACCGTAGGGCCGACATCGGATGATCGTCAGCTTGACGAAATCGGCCGCGAGTCCCGAGCCCAGTGCGCAAGCGAGGACGCGGGGAATAGCCCAGCGACGGTTTCGATCAAGTTGATGCAGAACGATCACGACCACGACGATGCCTAGGCCGTGCCCGAAGGGTTCGAAGATGTTTAGGGCGTTGAGGCAGGCTAGGCAGGCTTTTGTCCAGACGCCGGGATCCAGTTCGTGCTTCATCCCCTGAACAGCCGTGGCGATCGGTACGTCGGCGCAAAGGGCGGCAATGGCGGCCAGCAAGAGGAAGGCTGCCAAGAACAAGCCGCGGCGGTTCGGACGGGGGTTGCTCATGCGGGTGAACTGGCGTTGGCTGGGGCCGGCGGATTGTTTAGAGTGTGCATAAACGTTCCCGGGGGTGATGTCAAGATCGCTATCCCGCCACACCAAGATCGCACTTCCGACTATCCGCGCTGATTGGATCGAATGACCGAGATAATCGTGCCGACGCAGAGTCGCTTCCGGGCTGCGGTATGCCAGTTGATTATCGTTGCCACGGCCTGCATTATCTTTCTGCCCAGCCTCGGCGCCACGCGGCTCTGGGATATGGACGAGGCGCTATATTCCACGGTGGCACGCGAGATGTTTCAACGCGGCAACTGGATCGTGCCATGGTTCAACGGAGAGTTGTTTCCCGAAAAGCCGCCCTTAATGTTCTGGACTATGATGGCAGGCTTTCCGCTTTTCGGGGTCACCGAGTTTGGCGTCCGGTTCTTTTCGGTCCTGGCCGGTGTCGGAACCGCCTTGGTCACCTATCATCTTGGGCGGATTCTGTTTAGCTCGCGGGTCGGGTTGTGGGCGGCAATTGTCACCAGTTCAACGCTTGTCTTTACGATCTCTGCCCGCGCCGCCACGGTCGACGCATCGCTCGCCCTGGTTACGGCGACGGCCATGCTGCTTTTTGTGCTTGGCCGACAGGATCCCGGCGAAACGGAGGGACGCAAATCGCTGCGGTGGGCGTATGCGGTTCCAATGTACGCTTGTCTCGGCGTGGCTGTGTTGGGCAAGGGGCCGGTCGGAATGTTGCTGCCGATCGCGGCGATGGGCCTTTATTTGTGGATAACAAACGGCTGGCGAAGCCTTTTTCGGTCGGCGTGGCAAATGCGTCCAATTACCGCGATGGTCGTTATCGCCGCCGTGGCTTTGCCGTGGTTCATCGAGGTCGGCCGTGAGACACATGGTGAATGGCCGCGAAGATTCCTTTTGGACTTCAACCTGCGCCCATTCCGCCAGCCAATTCAGAATCACGGCGCCTTTGCTTCAATTTTGGTCGCCGTTCTCTATTACTTCTACCATGTGCCGGGCGTGCTATTTGGTTTCTTCCCCTGGTCGGTGTTCCTGGGGCCGACGCTGGTCGAGACGGTTCGGCGTCTTCGATCGGAGAAAGCCGCAGCAGGGGATGCGAACCGGCGATGGCGTGACGGATGCGTTTTCGCCTCGTGCTGGTTCGGCGTTTGGTTTGTCTTTTGGTCGCTGTGCAAGACAAAGTTGCCGCATTACCTGCTGCCGGCGTATCCGGCGCTCGGGCTGCTCGTCGCCTGTTGGATTGACCGCTGGGTAGGCGAATTGGGTGGCGACGTTCCGCGGTGGGGCCCCCGCAACGCCTGGATTGCGACGATTCTGGCGGGCGTCGGAATCGCAGTCGCTGTGCCCATCATTGCTGTGTATCTCTTGCCTGGCGAGGCTTGGATCGGACTTGTCGGGTTGATTTTGGTGCTTGGCGGTGGCCTGTGCTGGTGGGAAAGCGTTCACGATCGCCGGCAACGGGCTGTCAGGCTCTTCGCGGCCACGACCGTGGCCTTTTTGACCGCTGCATTCGGGTTTGCCGCCCTGGGGGTGGATCGCCACCAGAACGCAAGGCCGATGATCGAAGCCATCCACGCCGATTGGGGAACCAGTTCGGGATCGCCGCCAATCGCCACGTATGGGCCCTTCCGAGAAAGCACCGTCTTTTACGCGGGGTATCCCGTGACGCGGTGCCGGGATGATGGCGACAAACAGCAGTCCGCGCGACAGATGCTCGACGAGTTCGTCGCTACGCACGGCCAGTGCTATATCGTCACCAGCGAAGAGGGTTGCCGGGAGCTGACCGGCGGGCAACACGGCGTGTATCGCGAGGTGTTCCGACAACAGCGGTTTTTCCAGTCAAAGTCGCGGGAAGTTGTCGTTCTCCGGGCCGGTCGAAGTCGGGCTGGCAAAAACTGACGTTGTCGGTCCAACTGCGGAATTGGTATTATCTCGCTGTCTTGCGGCATGCATTTGTTCGCTTGGGTTAATCGAGGCCTTCGGTCATGCAATCGTCGTTAGCCGTCACAGCTAGGGCAATTATCATGTTGGCCTGTGTGGTTGGCATTCCGGCCTTGGCCGTCTCCGGCGCGTCGTGGCCCGACATTCTGAAAAAGTTCCAAGATTTCCGCCTGCCTGCCTTCCTAAACGCGAAACTAGATACGCCCGTCGCCTTGGCCGATGCGCCGCCGTTCAAGCCGAACCGTTCCGTGAGCGGGCAAGTCGCCGCCGCGACAGATCAGCCGCAGTCGCCGAATGTTGCGATCCAACCGCCGGCCGGAGCGGCAAGTGATACGCTTGTCGGGGCCGCCGATTTGCAGGTTGCGCCAACGGATCTTCGGAATATCCAGCAGCGGCTGCGGGGGCTCGGCGCCACGTACTATCTTCTGGAATCCTGGGGCAGCGACCAGCAGCTCTACCGCTTTTACTGTAAAGTGGCCGTGGGTGGAAACGCTGATTACACCCATTGGTTTGAGGCAATTCATGCGGATCCGCTGGAAGCGATGCGGCAAGTGTTGCGGCGAGTGGAGACTTGGCGCGGTGGACTAAGCATGAGTGTGGGCCGAAGCGGATCGGAGAGAGGCCCCCTGCTTCAATAGACGCCATCGACAGCACATCGGACAAACGTGCTTCCCAAGTGCATGCGCCGTTTGTGCTGCTGTCTCTAATAAGCTCTTGTCAAAAATTGCGTCCCGTGCGTAGGCTGACGATATGAAGTCGGGCGTGCCGAGCCTTGGTAGCCGGTTGGCGAGCGTTGCACTGCGCTACCGGTATGCTTGCGAGCGGCCCGACCCGCGGATGCCACTCCGACCGGTGTCCAGAGCTCCCCAGGGTCTACTTGGGTCGAAAGATAAATGCGTCCGTAGGGTGGTGGATGAACCAGCCACGCGACGTATGGCGAGTCTTGAAGCTCTGCTTTTTCTTTCGCGACAGCCACTAACGAGCCGAAAACTAGCCCAGTTGGCCGGCTTGGCGGACGGTACCAAAGCGCGTACACTAGTCCGAACCCTGAACCGGCGGTACGATGCCGAAGGGAACGCGTTTCGTGTAGAGGAGGTGGCGGGAGGTTACCAGTTGAGGACCCGAGCGAAGTTCGCTCCGTGGTTGCGGCGGTTTCATGCTGTCCCGGTGGAAACGCGATTGTCGCCGGCGCTTTTGGAGACTTTGGCCGTGGTTGCCTACCGGCAGCCAGTGGTCAGGGCCGAGATCGACGCGATTCGCGGGGTCCAATCGGGTGAGGTCCTGCGGCAGCTTATTGATCGCGAACTAGTTCGAATCGCCGGACGCTCGGACGAACTCGGTCGGCCTTTCCTGTACGGAACTACCAAGCAGTTTTTGCAGGTATTTGGCCTGCGACATCTTGATGAGCTTCCGAGGGCTGAATTCCTGCGAACGCCAGAACACGCACCAAAGAACGGCAACACGATCGATTGCAGTAACTTGAACCTGTTCAACCCAGCAGCTGAAGAGGAGGATACCGTGAAGACTCTCATTCCCACTAACCCGCGACATGTCATGGCCGAGGATGATCGTCGCGACGGCATCGTCCTGCCGCCGTACGACGATCAGCCAGGCAATCAGAACGCCTACGCTCAACGCGAGGACGAAGATAGCGACGACGAAGAGGAGGAAGAGGAGGAGTTCGAGGACGAAGAGGATTTCGACGACGACGATTTCGATGAGGACGAAGACGAGGAAGAGGAAGAGGAAGACGAGGACGACGAGGAAGAGACCTGGGAGGAGGTAGAAGAGGAGGACGAAGAGGAAGAGGAGGACGAGGACTGGGACGAGGACTGGGAGGACGAAGACTGGGACGAGGACGAAGAGGACGAGGATGAAGATGAGGATGAAGAAGACGAGGACTGGGAAGAGGAGGAGGGGGAGGACGAGGGCAAGGAGTAACGCGTGCTATTCAAGGAGCGGCGGCTCGCGTGCCTGGGGTATAACCGACATCGCCGCACAGTGCTGCTGGGTTTTGAGCGGCGACGTTGCCGTCCTATCGCCTCCTGAGCGATAGGACGGCCGTCGATGGCCGAGTAGCGTTACGCTCGGGGGTTAAAACACGTAACGGTTCACGACGTTCTCAAAGAGTTCCTGGCGGCCACTCTCATTCGCCGTGATGTCGCCTTTGGCGAGCATGTACTTTTCCAGCGACTCGAAGGTGTGGTGTTTCGCCTCGATTTCGGCCCCGACTCCGCTATCCCAGGAACCGTAGCGGTCTTTGACCATCTTGGCCAGTTGCCCGTCGGCGCGTATCGCAGCCGCAATCTTCAGCCCCTTCGCGAACGCGTCCATGCCGCCGATGTGCGCGTGGAACAGGTCGATCGGTTCGAAGCTCTCGCGACGCACTTTGGCGTCAAAATTCAGGCCGCCAGTCGTGAAACCGCCATACTTGAGGACGATCAGCATGACCTTGGTCGTCAGATAAACGTCGGTCGGGAACTGGTCGGTGTCCCAGCCCAGCAGCAGGTCGCCGGTGTTGGCATCCACCGATCCCAAGAAGCCTTGCGAGCCGGCGTAGTCGAGTTCGTGCTCGACGGCGTGGCCCGCTAGCGTGGCGTGGTTTGTCTCGATGTTCATCTTGACGTGGTCCGCTAGCCCATAGGCGCGAAGGAAATTGATGCAGGCGGCGGAGTCAAAGTCGTATTGGTGCTTGGTGGGCTCCTTCGGTTTCGGCTCGAAATAGAACTGCCCGCGGAAGCCGATTTTCTTCGCGTAATCAACGGCCATGTGCATGAAGGCGGCCAGGTGCTCTACTTCCCGCTTCATGTCGGTGTTCCAGAGGCACTGGTAACCTTCCCGGCCACCCCAGAAAACATAGCCCTGGCCGTCTAGCTCTTTGGTCACTTCCAGGGCTTTTTTCACCTGCGCGGCAGCGAACGCAAAGGCATCGGCGTTGCAACTGGTGGCCGCGCCGTGCATGTACCGCGGGTTGCTGAACAGATTGGCGGTGCCCCAGAGAAGCTTGATTCCGGTCCGCTGCTGTTCTTCCTTCAAAACCTTCGCCACGGCATCCAGGGCTTTGTTCGTCTCGGCCAGCGTCGTGCCCTCGGGCGCAACGTCCCGATCGTGGAAGCAGTAGAACGGGGCGCCCAGCTTCTCGATGAATTCGAAGGCCACGTGCACGCGATTAACGGCGTTGTCGACCGTGTCAGCCTTGCCTTCCCAGGGCCGAAGCATGGTGCCGGCCCCGAATGGGTCGGCGCCGGTGCCTCGCAGCGTGTGCCAGTAAGCGACGCTGAAACGCAAGTGGTCCTTCATCGTCTTGCCGTCGACGAGCTCGGCCTCGTTGTAGTGGCGAAAGGCCAAGGGGTTTCTTGATTGCGGACCCTCGTAGCGGATCTTGGCGATCTCGGGAAAGGCGGACATGGGCACTCCTCGTGGGCAGGTTCACTAAAAGGCCAGGGCAGGGAAAATGCGGGGGACGCGAGTTGCATCCTGGTCGGCAATTGTAAGTCTTCCGCCAGTTTCTTGCGATAGGCTGCCGGACGGATTGCGATTTGTTCCCGGGGGCACGCGACTCCTGAGAATTGGTCGAGTGATTGAACTTTGGGACGCGCGTTATAAAACCGCGAAGTTGACGCCATGAACAATCGATGGAAGCGGCTCGGCGAAAACGCCACCTGGCAACTGGCAAATTCGTTTTGCCAGCATTGCCTGCGGCGGAGGCTTCTGGCTCGCCGCGCTTTGGACTTGAGCATTGCAGAATCTCGCACCAACTATTTTCAAAAAGGCAGCGGCGGCTCTTGGGAGCGGTCCGGCGATAGTGTAAGATGGTCGTGCTCGGCGCGCTTGTCAGTGATCGTCTTATCTGCAACGGGCATCCACGTTCTCGTCAGCCTATAGCCAGGTTCGTGGAGTCTTTCTTGTCGAAGGAAGGGCGGTCTCATGAATGGGAGTGAGTCGGCACTGAATCTGATGCGTGACGAGCTTCGAACCCTCCACGAGGATTCCGGCGATGGGGTTCTTCTTGTGGATCTCCGTGGAGAGCGGTTCGCGTCGGTGAACGGCTTACTGTGTCGGATGCTCCAATACAGCGAGAGCGAAATGCTCTCGTTGGGTGTTCGCGACGTGCATCCCAAGGAAAGCCTGCCGCGCGTGCTCGAACAGTTTGAAGCGATGAGACAGAAGCGGTTCAGCTCGGCCAGCGATGTGCCATTCTTGCGGAAGGACGGCGCAGTGGTCCGCGCCAGTGTGACGATGGTCCACGTCACGTACGAAAAGCGGCCACACATGTTAGGTCTGGTGCGCGACATTACCGACCAGAAGCGAGTGGTCGCGGCATTGCGAGAGTCCGAGGCCACACTGCGAGGACTTTTCGAGCAATTGTCCGATTTGGTGCTGCTGTTGGACCGCGACGGTAAGATTCAGTGCGTCAATCGCGACTGGCCGGGCGCTGGTCGGCAAGCCGTTGTGGGAGAGTTGGTTTCGGATCGATTGATGCCGGACTGCCAACCTGCCTTTCGCCAAGCCCTCGATCAGGCGCGTGCGACGGGCATGCCGCAGACCGTGGCTGCGCAAGACCAGCACGAACAACGTTGGTCGTATAGGATTGTTCCCGTAGGCGATCTCGGACGCGTGATCGTCATTGGTGAGAACATGACTTCCGAAAAGGTGTCGGCGGAGGCCGTGAAAAAAGAACAGCGTCTGCTGCGTCAGACCTTGGAACTGCAGGAACGCGAACGACGACTGGTCGCCTGCGAGATCCACGATCGCTTTGCTCAGCCGATTACGGGAGCGTTGTTCCGGCTCCAGGCGTTTCGCGAGACGCATGCCAGAAGTTCGGCGCAAGCGTGGCAAGATTTTGATGCCGCCGGACGGATGCTGGCCACTGCCATCGACGAGGCGCGGCGGCTGATAAGCGGGCTGCGACCTCTGATTCTCGACGAGTTGGGCATCGTCGAGGCGATCGAATATCTCTGCTGCGAGCGGCGATTGGAGAACGGACCCGAGATTGAGTTTGTTCATGCGATGACGTGTCAGCAGTTGGAGATGCCGCTGCAGACCGCTGTCTTCCGCATCGCGCAGGAATCGGTAGCCAATGCGTGCCGGCACAGCCATAGCCCGCGCGTGCGGATCGAACTGCGGGATGGCGATGGTTGGATTCATCTTGCCGTTCGCGACTGGGGCGTCGGCTTTAGGATGGACAGCGTTGCCAAGGATCGGTTTGGGCTTCAGACCATCCGCGAGCGCGTTCGACTGCTGGACGGTCGGGTGGCCATCGAATCGTCGCCCAACGAGGGGACCAGCATTTCGGTTGACCTCCCGCTGGCTGGCAGCAATGGAGGCACTCAGGACGCTGCCGGGGATAACCCTTGCTCAAAGGATCACCCGTCATGAAAAAGTCATTGGGAGCGAAGACGATTTTGTATCCGACGCCGGTGTTGGTCGTCGGGACCTACGACGAGCACGGGAAGGCGAACGTGATGACGGCGGCCTGGGGAGGCATCTGCTGCTCGGTGCCACCCTGTGTGGCCGTATCCCTTCGGAGCGCGACCTATTCGCATGGCAACATTGTTCGGCGCGGGGCGTTCACGGTCAGCATTCCCTCGGAGCGTTTCGTCAAAGAGGCCGACTACTTCGGCATCGCGTCGGGCAGGGTTGAGGACAAGTTTGCGGCAACAGGGCTGACGCCGGCGCGGAGCCAATTCGTGGATGCCCCTTACGTGCAAGAGTTTCCGCTAGTGCTCGAATGCCGGCTTGCGCACATCTTTGAACTTGGATTGCACACGCAATTCGTCGGCGAGATCCTTGACGTCAAGATCGACGAGGAAGTGCTGGACAAGGACGGCCTGCCGGAGTTGCAGAAGCTGCTGCCCATCGCCTTCGCGCCAGAGACGCGCGAGTACCAAGCTCTTGGGCGGCGGCTTGGAACGGCATTTTCCATCGGCAGGCGCTGACGTCGCGCAATCCGCTCGCCGCCTGCCGGGCCTGCTTTTCTCCGCGCAGACACCGCACGGAGAGACGTCACCATCGGCCGCCACGCCGCTTCTCTTCTCAACCAGTTGTTGCCTGACGTTGCGAGGCTTATACTGTGGGCTTCGCGTTGGTGATCGTCACTTGCCGAAGGAGCGAGCATGAGTGAAAGCAAGGCGTTGGCGCGTGCGCAGTGGTATGCGCTGGCCGCGGCCTTCCTCGGTTGGATGTTCGACGGGGTGGAGATGGGGCTGACGCCGCTGGTTTCGCGTCCTGCGCTCCGCGACTTGCTCAACACGCAAAGCGATGCGGTCGTCGGCAACTGGAACGGGCCGATCATGGCGTGCTTTTTGCTGGGCGCGGCCTGCGGCGGCGTCGCCTTCGGCTGGCTCGGCGACAAGGTTGGCCGCGTTCGCGCGATGGTTTGCAGCATCCTCGCGTACTCGATCTTCATGGGCTGCGGCTACTTCGCCACCCATCCCTGGCATATTGGCCTGTTCCTTTTCATTTCGGCCCTGGGCATGGGTGGGCAGTGGTCCCTTGGTGTGTCGCTGGTGATGGAATGCTGGCCGGAGCGTCATCGCCCGAAGCTGTCCGGAATCATCGGCGCCGCCTCGAACGTGGGCTTCCTGTTGATTGCGGTCGTCGGCACTTTCTTTCCACCCACCCAAGACTCGTGGCGGTGGTTCATGATTGTCGGCGCGAGCCCCGCGCTGCTGGCGCTGTTCATCGTCTTCAAGGTTCCCGAGTCGGAACGCTGGAAGGCCGTGGCGAAACAGAAGGGCCGCAGTCCGCTCGTCGAAATTTTCACGCCGCCGCTGCTGCGAAAGACGCTTTTGGCGATTGCCTTTGCGGGAATTCCGCTCATCGGCACCTGGGCTGCCATTTCCGGCTGGATTCCGCCGTGGGCCGACAAGCTGGCCGGCGATGGTCAGCCCCATGCGAAAGGCATCGCGCAGATGGCCCTGGCCATTGGGGCCATCATCGGATGCCTCATTGCCCCGATCCTTGGCGGCATGGTGGGACGCCGGCCCGTCTATTTCGGCCTTTGCGTGCTTTCGCTGGGCGCGTCTCAGTACATGTTCCGCACGATGACCGCTTTCAATGCGGAGTTTGTCTTGATGGCGGGCATCGTCTGCTGCGTGACGGCCGCGTTTTACGGTTGGCTGCCGTTGTATTTGTCGGAGATATTTCCGACTCGAGTGCGGGCAACCGGGCAGGGCGTGAGCCTCAACGCGGGGCGAGTCCTTGCGGCGGGCGGAGCGTTGTACATGGCCCAATTGATGCAGGTGTTCGACGGTGACTACGGCCGCGCTGGTTCGTGGATTACGCTAGTGTACATCTTGGGTATGTTCCTGATTTGGATGGCGCCCGAAACCAAGGGGCAACCGCTGCCCGACTGACGTAGCGCAGGCTTCCTAATTGTGTGATCTCCGTTGTTTGAAATCGCTCCGCGCCCGACAGGAAACCCGCCATGACCTTTTCACGCCCCTGGATGCTGTTCGGTCTGGTGCAAATCGGTCTTGGATTGGCGATGCTCTGCCAGCAGGGCCGCCATCTCGCCGCGGAGAATCCTGCTAACGCCGCCCTTCGCGGACCGAAGCAAAAGAAGTCAGAAAAGCCTCGCCCCAAGGACCCCGTCGCGGCGGAGAAATCGGACGGTTGGATCGAGTTGTTCGACGGCAAGACGCTCGACGGCTGGAAGACGCCGCGGTTCGGCGGAGAAGGCCGAGTCTACGTCAAGGACGGGGCTATCGTCATGGAAACCGGCAGCATGATGACCGGCGTCACCTGGACCGGCAAGCCGCCGAAGGACAACTACGAGTTGACCCTCGAAGGAATGCGATTGGAAGGCAGTGACTTCTTTTGCACCGCGACGTTTCCGGTTGGCGACGAGTCGTGCTCCCTGGTGGTTGGCGGCTGGGGTGGCATGGTCGTGGGCCTGTCGAGCGTTGACGGCCTCGACGCCTCCGAGAACGCCACGACCAAGGTGATGTCGTTCAAGGACAAGCAGTGGTATCGTGTCCGGATTCGTGTGACCGATGCGGCAATCGGAGCCTGGATCGACGACAGCCAGGTCGTGAGGCAATCGCGGAAAGACTGCAAGTTTACAATCCGCAGCGAGGTCGAACTGTGCCGTCCGCTCGGCATCTGCACCTGGGGAACGACCGGAGCGGTGAAGAACATTCGAGTGCGTGGGGTAAAGGCGGGAAAGTAGGGTTCAGGGTCAGGGTTCAGGGTTCAGAGGTCAGAGGTCAGAGGTCAGAGGTCAGGGGTCAGAGGTCAGGGGTCAGAGGTCAGGGGTCAGAGGTCAGGGGTCAGAGGTCAGGGGTCAGAGGTCAGGGGTCAGCGGTCAGGGGTCAGCGGTCAGGGGCTTGTTGATCTGTGGCGTGGCTCTTTTCTCGTTGCCATCATGTCCGACTCTCCATTTGACGTCATCGCTGTGGGGGCGCACCCGGACGATATTGAAATCGCTTGCGGGGGGACGCTTGCCAAGCTGGTACGGCAGGGGCATCGGGTGGGGATTATCGACCTGACGGACGGCGAGCCGACGCCACTGTCTTCGGGGCCCGAAGTGCGGTTGGCCGAGGCGCGTCTGGCGGCGGAGACGCTTGGCGTCCAGGATCGCATGACGCTCGATTTGCCGAACCGCCGGTTGTTCGACACGTTCGAGGCTCGCGTGGCGCTGGCGACGCAGTTGCGGAAGTACCGTCCGCGGCTCGTGATTGGACTGGGTGGGAAAACGCCCACCGCCTCGCCGGACCATTACCAGGCCTCGCTGGTCATCGAGGCGGCCGTCTTCTATGCGAAGCTGACCAAGTGGGAGGAGCATTTCGCGGGGCTGCCGCCGTTTATCGTGCCTCGCCGGCTGGAGTGTTTCCTGGGGGTTCGCACGCCGACCGAGCATGGGACGATGGTGGTGGACATCACGGACACGCTCGAAACGAAGCTCGCGGCTATCGCCTGCTACCAGAGCCAGTTCTCGCCGACGAAAGCACGTTCTCTGGACGGGATTCGCGCCCTGGCGGTTCAACAGGGCATGTCCGCGGGCTTTGCGGCGGGCGAACTCCTGGCTTGTCCGACGCAGTGGGGTACGCGCGATCTCATGGGACTGCTGTTCGGTCCGTAATCGTCCGCCTCCCTCGCACGAGTTGGGGCGTTCGGCTGCTCTCTGCTTTGCGGCTTCTGGCCATAGCCCATCGCGTACAATGAAGGGACCTCCGCGAAGTGCTCGCGTCGCGGTTCCCCAGGGCGATTGGTAGCTGAGGCCAGAAGTCTTGAGTTCTGACGTCCATCCTGATCCGAAGGCGGGGCCGCTTGCCTGGCGTCTTTGTCCGACGGCAGCTCTTCTGAGGGACCTTGGCTTCGGGACGGCCGCGGTTCTTACGGCCACCTTAGCGCTGGCTGCGTTGAGGTTCGGGGCCGAGGGCGTGCCCCAGCGGGCGTACATTATTGCCGCCATCGCGCTGGCCGGTGGCTTGGCCGGCCAGTTGTGGAAGTTCGCCGCGACCGGTCGGGCGGTGACTTTGGCGGAAGCGACTGCGGACGTCCTGGTGACGGGCCTGCTGGCTGCCTCGTCGAGCGGCCAGTCGGTTTGGCAGGCTCCAGCGGGATGGCAGGACCTGACGCGGCTCAGCGCGACCGGCGCGACGATCTTTCTGCTAATCTACCACTCGGCCAACGCCTATCGGTGGGCGGCTGCGAAGAGACATTTGGGGTTGATCGCCGCCGCGATCCTCGTCGCTACTCCGTACGCATTTGGCCTGTTGCTCGGACTCCAGTCGCAGCCTTTGGCTGGCGCGATCGGCAAGCTAGTGACTTTCGGATGGGTGGGCGACTCGCCTCCGCTGGCTGTGGCGATCGGGCGAGTCGTGCTCCTGTTTGCCTTCAACGAGTTCCTGGTGGGCGCGGCTTGCCTTGCCGCCGGAGGGCGACTGCTGGCCAGCAGCCGGGCACATCTCTTTCTGCTTGCGGTTTCGGCCGCCACAATCGCGGCGCCCTGGGTGGCCGACCTCGGCTCGGGATTGTTACCCATGCCCGCGGTTTTGCAGCCGCTTGCCGCGCTTGTGGCAACGGTGCTTTCGCAAGGGCCGCTTTGGGCGCTGGTGTTTACGCTTACCGGCGTCATCCTCGACGCCATGCGAAGGGAGCCGCCGTCGGCGGCATCGATCTTCCGACACGCCATGAGTGGGCTTGGGAAGGGGATGGTCTTCAGTGGCGTTTTGGTCGCCGTTCTCCTCCTGTCGAACGGCTTGGCTCACTGGTCGGTGGCGGTCGAGGCCTACCGAATGTCGCCATGGCTCGCGCTGGCCGTTGCAGGGGCGGCGGCCTGGCCCTTAGCCAAAACGGTCATCGAGAGCTTCGATGGCAGCCAGTCGTTCTTCAGGCGAGCATGCAAGGCCTACGGCTCGCCAATCTTGTACGTCCGTGGCGCTGTCATCGGGCTTGGTGTTTCGTATGCTTTGAACACCGATCTCTCGTCGCTGGACACATTTCACCGGGCGCGGTTTGGCTTTCTCGTTGGCGCGTTGGTCTACGCCGGAGTGAGTCTGGTCGGCGACGCTGTCTTGAGACTGTGCGGCCGCGGGCGCATCCGATCGTGGCGGCCCTACCTGATCGAGGCGCTTCTCGGCGGGTTCGTCGGCGCCGGCTTGGGTTTCTACTTCGACGCGTCCCAGACCCCGGTGGTTCTGCACAAGTTCGAACTTTATAACAGCTTCGGATTGAAACCGATCCCGGACGACTTCTATCCTTTGCTGAGCAAGTGGGGACATGTTCAGTTGGGGGCATACGCCGGCGGGGCAAAACTGCTCTTCAACGAGGCGCTCAAAGGGGTGATCGGGTGGGGCGTTGCGGCTTGGCTGTTCGCCGTGAACCGCTCGCTGCTGCTGGCCATCTTTCAGCGACAAACCGCGCCGATTCGGCGAATGTTCAGCCGCGAGGGAATGGCCGAGTTGACCGATGGCACGGTGCGTGTTCTCCGGTGGGGGCTGTGGATGGCTCCGATCATCTTCACCTTCCTCAGGCAAATGGCCGTGCCCACCTGGTACAACCAGGACGGGGCCATCCATACCGCGTTTTGCATCGTCAACGACGTGGCGATGCAGCCGAGCCAGTTTCGTGAGTGGAGTCTGCGAGTCTTCACCTGGGTGCTGGCGTACGACGTGTTCCGCGTTCTGATTTGGCTCGACCACATGGGGCTTCGCGTGGCGACGCTGGTCAATCTCAGCTTTCTGGGAATGGACCGCCTGGACGAGGAGGCGGCGCGGTTCGTGCGCCCTTGGGCCACCGCCCGATACATCCCGGAAGGCGTTAAGCGATTCACCACTTGGGCGCCGCTCTTAATTCCGTTCTACATTCCTGCCGGCGCGGACTGGGATTGGGCGTGGACCCATTCCGAAGCGATTCAGCAAACATCGCGGGGGATTTTTGGGTGGTTGTCAGACATGGCCCCGGCGCAAGCGGTTTGGCTCGCAATCGCCGCGGTTGGCGGCGCGACGCTCGTTTCGTTCATTGTCCGGCGACTGGCTGTCGCGGGAGGAGGAGGTATGGCAGAGGGAGAGAAGTTGGCTGACGTGACGCTGACGAACGGCCATTATTCGGTAACTGCGAAGGCCAGCGGCGAGCTGCGAAGCAGCCTAACGTCGCCGCCGTGCGACATAACGCGGCGATCGTACGAGGGGCGAGCCCCCGCCGGCCGCGTGCTCTTCCTGGCCGAGGGGTCAACGGCTTGGCCCATCATCGGCAACTGTCCGGAGGAGCTCTTTCCCAGGAGTCGAATCGAGGGCGACGATCAAGCAATTCGGATTGTCAATCGCTCCCACGAGATTTGCGCAACAGTCACGATCCGCTTGCCGGAGCACGCACAAGCAGTGACCGCAGAGATATGGCAAGTCACGTTGGAAAACCTGTCCAGTCGGGCCAGATTGCTTGATGTGGCGCCCTACTTGGAATGGGTGCTCGCGATGCCTGCTGCCGATCGCGGCCACACCCAGTACAACCGGCTTTTTATCGAACTCTCGTACGACCCCGAACTGAACGCTGTCCTCGCTTGGCATCGGTTGACGAAAAAGCTGGGGATTCTGGCAACCGACAGGACGCCGCAAGGTTATCTCACGTCGCGGATCGACTTCATTGGCCGGGCGGGGACGGTGTGGCTGCCTGATTGTCTCCATCGAGGCAACGATGAGGGCTTCCTTGCGCCGATGCGCGCCGAACCGCGTCCGACGTTTGATCCTATTGGCAGCCTGCGAATGAAATTGCCGTTGGATGCCCACGGGTGCGCATCGCTAAAGCTGTTGGTTGGCTGCGCGGACAGCGTGGAACAAGCCGCCGCTTGGATTAAGCAGTATCTGCATCCGTCCAGCGACAATGCCGCCAAAGAAGCGTCGGCGCGCCAGCCGCGGATTGGGCACGGCAAGATTCCGCCTGGCACGCCGCAACCTTATTGGGAGTATGCGAATAACGGACGCACGCTGCGGATTCGCACGCCGTTCACGCCGCGACCGTTCGATCACACGATGTCCAACGCCGTGGGGCACGTGTTGGCGGTGACCAACCGCGGCCTTCACTCCTCGGCGAGTGTCAATGCTCAGCAGAACCGGATCACGACCGAGTGGGCCGACACGGCGACCGGCGAGTTGCCCTCCGAGGCGTTCTACCTCTACGATCCAGACAATGGCGAGTGGTTCTCACCGACCTATCTGCCGTTGCGGGACAAGCAAGCGGAGTACTCGGTCGAGTACGGGGTCGATGGCACGGCGACCTTCCATATGGAGCGGTCGGACATCACCACAGAGCTCACCGTCTTCGTGCCGCCGAGCGAGCCAGCGGGAGTCTACCGTCTCACGGTCACTAATCGCGGCCGCGAGGTTCGGCGTCTGCGACTTGGGGCCTATTTCGAAATCGCGCTGGCCGACAATCCGGAGAACGCAGGGCCGCTGGAAATCCATCACGATCAAGCCAGCGGCGCGCTGTTCTTCGAAAATCCTCGGAACACGTTTCGCTCGGGGCCAGCCTTCGCGGCGATGTCAGTTCGGCCGGAGCGATTCGCCACGCGACGAGGCGAGTTCTTTGGCCAGGGGCGCTGGGTCGCCCATCCGTCGTTTGTGGAAGACGGGCGGCCGACCGGGACGGAGAGCGACGACCGTCAACCGGTGGCGGCCATGGTGACGACGTTAGAAATTCCGGCCGGCGGCTCGGCGACGGTTGCCGTCGTGCTCGGTCAAGCCGACGATCGCCGAGCGGGCGAGGCAGTAATCGCCAAGTTTCGCGACGTCGCGGCCGTCGATGCCAGCTTGGCGGAAACCCGATCTTGGTGGAACGGCTTGATGGGCACCTTGGTCGCCAAGACCTCGGAGCCCTTGTTTGATGGGTACTTGGACTGGCTCAAATATCAGGCACTGGCCGAACGAATTTGGGCGCGGAAAGGGTTCTACCAGGCCAGTGGGGCGTTTGGATTCCGCGACCAGTTGCAGGATGCCGTGAATTTGATTTGGGTGGATCCGATTCTCGCCCGGCGGCAAATCCTTCTGCACGCGGCCCAGCAATTCCTCGAAGGCGATGTGGTCCACTGGTTCTTTCGGTTGCAAGACGGCCGAACTGGCTTCGCAAATCGCTCGCACGCCTCGGACAATCTTCTCTGGCTGGCCTGGGGCACAGTCGAGTACGTCCGCATGACCGGGGACTATTCGATTCTCGACGAGCGGATCCCGTACCTGTCGGCCGAGACGCCGCTGCCGCCTCTGCCTGAGGGAAAGCACGGGATGGGCCTGTTCCCGCTTCGCTCGAGGGTCGATGAGCCGCTCTTCGAGCACGTAATGCGAGCCGTCGACTTAGTGCTGGAACGCCGCATGGGCGCCCACGACCTACCGTTGCTGGGCACCGGCGACTGGAACGACGGCCTCGACGCGATCGGCAGCGAGGGACGTGGCGAGAGCGTCTGGCTGGGGATGTTCCTCAGCTTCATCCTTCAGGAGCTGCTTGTCCACATCAAGCGGAGGAAGGGGGCTCGGCGGGAAGAAGACTACCGGGCCAGATTGGCCTCGCTTCGTGAGGCTTTGGAGCGGACTTGGCGCGGCGATCGGTACCTCCGCGCGATCCATGACGATGGCGCCGAAATTGGTGTCGAGGGGAGCGGCACTTGGGAAATCGATGCGTTGACGGCCGCTTGGGCCGTGATTTCCGGGATGGACCCGGAGCGGAGCCGGGTTGTCTTTGATACGGCGATTCGGATTCTCGAACGTGGCAATGTCGTCCTCCTTGGCTGGCCTGCGCTGCGGGAGGACTCGAAACCATATCTGGGCCGCAGTTGCCGCTATCCCGAGGGCGTTCGCGAGAATGGCATGTACTGCCACGGGGTCCAATGGCTGGTTAGGGCCGCCCGGCTGTTGTCGGAGCGTCTGGGCGATCTTGAAGCCGCCCAGCACTATCGCGACACGTCGTTGCGACTTTGGCGCAAGATTTCGCCGCTTGTGCATACGGCCCCGGACGAAATTGAAGTCTACGGCGGCCAGCCCAACAAACAGCCGGCCGACATCCTGACCGCGTTCGAGCCGGGACGGATGATTTGGAACGGCTACACCGGCGCGGCCGGCTGGATGCTGCGAGAGGCGTTCGAGGGGGTGATCGGCGCCACGCTTTCGGACGATCGTGTGCTTTTGCCCTTGGATATGAAAATCCCGCGCGGCGACTTGCACGTCCGTACAATACTAAGGGATACCAACGGAAGTCCTCTCCGACGAGCGGAGAGCTGAGCCGCGTTCTGGAGGCGACATGCGGGCAGCGACTCTGGTTATTGTCACCGTTCTGACTGCGATGGGCACCTGTGGGCTTCAGTTTGGGGCTGGCGGTGGCGCTGCGTATGGTCGCGAGGCGGCGCCGCGGAAGGGGATTGCGGAGTTCGTGGTCCCCTTTGTCGCCGAGCGCCATCCCCGCATGAACGCGCTGGTGGCCAACGCCTTTGAGTATGTATCGCCCGGTTCCGGCACCATTGACGCCGCCAGCGGGTATCCGGTCGAAGGCTGGAACCAGGAACCTGGCCGCGGGCTGTTCCTTCGCTCTTTCACACAACTAACCGCGATTGGCACGTGGATCGACTTGCTCGCGAACATAGTCGGCGGCCGGGCGGACAATCCTTACCTCTCTCGCGAGCAGGCGCTCGACGCGCTGCTGGTGGCAGTCCGGAGTCTTCGTCACGACCAGCACGATCCTGGTGTGAGTGCCGGCGGTCTTCTGGGCAATTTTCTCGCATTCGATGGCCCTCGACGCGTTGGACCGCTGGCTGGGGACGTGTCACGTGCCACGATCATTGCCGCGTTTGGCGCCGAAAAGGGAGAGGCCCTCTGGCAGGCGCTAACGAAAAAGGGCTGGCTCGTTGCTGGCAAGAACGGGCTTCGGGCCGTCATTCAGCGTGGTCCGCACTACGGACGCGACGAGTTCAACGGCCCGCTGAAGGACTTTGCGGACAATGCGACGCGCGATCGGCTGATGGCGATTCTCGACCGACGGGTGGTCATGGTGGCGTTCGGCGACAATGCGAACCTGTCGACGTCCGTTGCCTGCGCGATCGGCGCACTGCTGCGTTCGCCGATTCGCGATACGCCCGCGGCGATCGAGCTTCGCGGGGACATGGAGCGATTTCTTGAAGAGCAGCGTTCCGGGTACCAATTCCTCTTCGACTCGAAGGCGGGGATGTTCCGGTTTGGGTGGAACGCTTCCAACGGCAAGTTCTTCGGCTGGGAGGACGCAGATGGAAGCTGGAAGGTTGGCCACTCGGACTATCTGGTCAACGAGTTTCGCAGCCCGACGATGTTCGTTGTGCTCCGCTACGGCATTCCGAGCACGGCAATCGCGCATCTCGGCGTGAAAGTAAAGCCCTACGAGTTGATTGACGGTCGGGTGATTTACACGCCGGCGCCCTGGGAGGGCTCCGCATTCCAAGCCTTTGGGCTGAGTCTTCCCATGCGGGGAATGCGCGATCCCAGTTGGAATCTGATCCTCAAGGACTTCGTCGACATCGAACTGGACTATGCTACGCGGCACGGCCTGCCGGGATTCCTCTCGGAAGCCTATTCGGGTCGGGATGCCGAGTACACTGGCGCCATCGGGATTCCTGAAATCACGGTGAGTCCGACTCCTCGGGTCACCGACGCCCCGTCTCTTTATACGCTGGGGGTGGCTTACGCGGTTGCACCGGACAAGATCGAGGGATTATTGGACGCAAATTGGAAAGTCATCTCACAGTTGTTGACCGACCACGGACCGTGGGAAGGGTACAACACCAGCACGCGGGAAGCCATCCGCTTCCAGACCAGCGCACACGTTCTGGCCCTGATACTCGGCGCTTTGAATGCCGCGGCGGACAACATGGCGGCCTATCTGGATTCGAAGGGTTTGCAGGGGACATTCGATGCGTTCTATCGAACCGGTCCGGAGATCGACATTCTTGCGGAGACCAAGCCGATCGCCTGGACGCCGGATCAAAGCGTTGTCCACCTCTCGCGCAACGCCGAAGGACTGCATCTCGAAGGAGACAGCGTCGGGCAGGCCGGAGTAACGTTCGTCTCTCCGGCCCAGCAGCCAATGAATCTTTCCGGCGGCGTGCTGACTATCGGTTGGAAGGTGCGACGCGTGACGGAAAAAGTATCGCTCCGCATTAATCTGACAACCGCCGTGGGCAATGGGGCGGCCCGGATTCCGAGCGAGATCTATTTGCGCGAGGGCGACATCGGTGGCAGGGCGGGCCAAGAGGGGCGCATTCAAACAGCCGAGATTCCCCTGCCCGCCGGGCCCGGGCTGTCGCAAATGCGAGAGATCGCGATCGTTTACAGTAGCAGCGAAGCGAGAGTGCCGCTTGACCTCTCTTTCACCACTCTCCGGTTCGCTCCTCTGCGATCGGTCGCGGGCAAATGAACGAGTGGGCCGTGGCAAGCTCTGCAGGCGAGTCCGGATGCGTTCTGATGGAGGGCTTCGATCAGGAGTTCCCGTTTCCTGCCCACGCAACCGCCGATCGCTCGAGAAACTTCGCCTTCGCCGTCGCCTTGAGCTGACCGTCTTGCAGCAGTTCGGCCGCCAATTCATGGATTGGCTGCGACGAAGCAACCAGTCGTGCCCGCACGACCGCCGGCCTGGCGGTGGCCACGGGATGCCGGAAGCGAATGTTCAACTCGAAGGTAACCGCCACCAAACCGTGGGCAAGCAGGCAGTTCGTCATCGCGCCGTCGAGCATCGCGGAAACCACGCCGCCGTGGATGGTGGATGGATAGCCCTGAAACGCCTGGTCGCAGGAGAACGACGCCTCGACGCTTCGGTCGTCGGCGATGTGGAAGACGAGCCGAAGTCCGTTTGGACTTTCGGGCGAGCACACCACGCAGTTCGGATGGTGCTCCGCACGAAGCTGCTGATACGTGGGGTCTTGCATGAGCTTCACTCGAGTGTTGTGTCGGGTGGGAGCCGCCGCATGTCGCCAGTATTATAGCTGTCCCGGTGGGCGTGCACAGACACGAGACGTTTTCCACGGCGCCTAGGACGCAGCGATTCTCGCTCATCGTCCGATTTCGCCGCAGGCTGCCGGACGGCAGCGTCTACTTCATCTTCGATGGGAGCTTGATCGTCCGGCCGTCCACCGCGAAGACACCTTTCCCGAGGTGATGGATCGTTCGCGGACGCTTGCGGGCCGGGTCGATCCAAGCCTTGAGCACTTCGAGGATGAAGAAGCAGTATTTGTCGGCCAGCGTGGTGTCGATCACCTTGCATTCGAGATTGGCGTAACATTCGGCCACCAGCGGCGCCTCGATTTGTGACGCGGGCATCGGTGTCAGACCTAACTTGGCGAACTTGTCTACCTTGCGTCCTGAGCAGTTGCCGCAGGCCACCACCTTTGCGGCCATGTCGGCGGTCGGGATGTTGATCCCGCATTGGCCGGTGGCGGTTAGCGTGTCGAAGGTGTAGTTGCGGTTGCTGATCACACAGCCGAAGATCGGCGGCTCGAAGTCGATCATCGTCTGCCAGGACATCGCCATGACATTCGGGCGACCATCCCTGGCGGTGGAGACCAGCACGACAGGGCCCGGTTCAAGCAATCCGTAGACGTTCCGCAACGGAAACGAGCGTTTTTTAGCTGGCATTTTTCGATAATAGAGTTGAGACGTAATGTATCTGTCTGGGCCCCGGCCGTAGGAATGTCGCTCGCCCCCCGCGACACCCGTCGGACGCATTATATCGCTCGCCGCGTGGCGGAAAGCCCCTGGCAAGAGGGGCACGCCGACCGCCGACTTACCCACCTGAGGGGCTGCGGGGTTATGCGAAAAAATGGGGAATAGTTAGGCTGGGATTATTGCGTTTGCTATGCGAGTTGCTAGAATAGACACTCGTTCGTCTGATCCGAATCTCTCGTTTGACCAAGGGGCCGCGTTACTTTTGCCCACTTTTCTGGAGAACCAAACATGAACAGACGTCTCGTGCTGGTGGCTGCTTTCGCCGTCGTCGCTTGTGCGGTGGGCATTGCCTCGTCGGCTAATGCAGAATCGATTTCTGGACCGTTCGCCACGACAACGCCGATCGCGTATTCCGCGACGAATTGGACGGGTAGTCTGTCGTTCCCGAAGTTTGATTCCAGCCTCGGAACGCTGACGGAAGTAGACCTGGCTCTTACCGGCGGCATGAAGACTGTGTTGACCGTGGAGAACCTCTCGCCGGCCGGGTCAACCGGCCATGCCAACACGCATCTGCAGATCACAGTCCAGGACGCTGACGGCAACCTGATCGCTCCTCAGATTGATTTTATGTCGCCGTCCTACAACTTCACCTTGGCATCGAACGAAACCCTGACTTCGGGAACGCTCACCAAGTCAGCCTCGTCCTACGATCAGTATTTTGACTCGGCTGTGCTTTCGGAGTTCACCGGTCCTGGCACCATTGTGCTGCCGGCTTCAACTTTCGTCGAAGCGATGATCGCCTATAGCGGCGGGAACACTGTTGCGACGCAGGTAACGCAAGCACAACTGACCGGCACGGTAACGTATCACTACGCCGCCGTTCCAGAGCCGTCGACGTTCGCGCTGTTGTTGGTCGGCGCGGTTGGGCTTCTGGTCGGTGCACGCCGCTTCCGCGGTTAGTGGCTCGTTGAGATTCTGATGCTTCGCCCCAGCGGCCCTTGAGACGTCGGCCGCGTGGGGCGATGCCATTTATGGGGCGCTCTGTTTGCGATCGCTCGCGGCGAGCCGTGGTTTTAGGGTGATCCGAACAAACAGGGGCCATCGGCCAGATCATCCGCCACGTGGCCCGCGGCCCTGCCACGGATTGACGGGCAGCCCGAGCTGAATGCGGCGTTGTTGAAGGGCGGTACGGTACGCTTGGCGTTGTGCCCTTTGCGCAGGGGAGCTATTGTCGAGCCGCTGATTCGCTCGCTCGCTTCGGGCGGTGGGATTGCTGCTGCGACCGCCGCGTGGTCCGCCGGGGTTGCCCCGGCCGGGCGTTTGCCCCGCCGACTGTCCGGAAGCGGCTTTCGCTTGCGCTTCGGCGCGGCGTTGCTCCCACTCCTTTCGCCGCTTTTCCATCTCCTGAATGCGTTTGTCCAATTCGGCGACGCGCTTCTCCGGAGGAAGGTTGAAGAAGTCGTCGATTTCCTTGTCCGCCTGCCGCTGTCTTTGCTCGCCCCACGCCTGATGAACCTGTCGGCGTTGGTCCGGGCTAAGCTTTTCCATGGCCTGTCGAATCTCCCGCGTCGGTGGCCCGTTGCCGAGCATGGCTTTGACCGTTTCGACCTGTGGGTCGCGTCGGTCGCGAAAGCAGGCCCAGACGGCGCCAACCGTCAGGAGGACAAGGATGGCAACCACAATGGCGATGGTCCGCTTGCGCATGACAGGGCCTTTTATCGGATGATGTTGTCCACGTGTCCATCGGCGTAAAGGCAGTTCCGTTCGGTCGCCAGCGCGCCTCCATGAGAGTTGAGATCTCGCGCTACCCAGACGTCGGACGACGGGCGAGCCGTGCCGCTGGGCGTCAAGAGGAACTGGACCCGCGTCTTGGCCACCAGCCCATGCGTCGCGGCCAAGACGGCCTCGCGAAAGTTGTACTCATAACTGACGCCGACGACGTCGAAGTAACCGCCGGTCATGAGTTCGCCGGTTGCATCGTCCTTGTGGTCGACGTCGTCTGGACAATGGAAGGCGGCAGCATTTCTTTCGATGAACGGGCCCAGTACGTCCGGTAGGCTCTGTGTCACGCCGATGCTCTGCATATCCGAACAGGGGTATGACGCCGCAATCGGGTACTTCCCGTTGACGCCCTGGCTGTCAACGTACATGTCCATGGCGACGCCGATTTGGTGCAGGTTGTTGCTGCACTGAGTGCGGCGCGCGGCTTCGCGGGCAGCCTGAACCGCCGGCAGCAAAAGCCCGACGAGCACCGCTATCACCGTGATGACGACGAGCAACTCGACGAGCGTAAAGGCTCGACGGTGCAACGGCGGTATCCTCCCCGGCACCGGGTGGGACAAAAGTGCGCGAGACATTGGCTACCCCAAGCGATCAAAGTCTCCTGGTTCAGTACACACGAGCCCGAACCGAACCCGCGGAAACGTTCTTTCAGCTTTTCGCCACCATCGCGATCCCAGGTGGACCGCATCCGGCGGAGTGTGACTCAGTCGTTTGCGTCTGGTTCGTCGCCTTAATCGATCCGGCCCGGGGGCGGGACGTCTCGTGGCGCCTTCGGTCGCTGCAAGGCGGACAAGTCCAGCTCGAACGGCTTGCCCTTCAGCTTGTCAAGTTTCTCCCGTTGCTCTGGCGTGAGGACTTCGAGAGCTTTTTCGAAAGACTCTTTGTGGATTTCCAAAATTTTCTTGCGAAGCTCGACTGCCTTCGCCTTCCGCTCTTCGGGCGCGGCCTCTTCCAGGGACTTACGCATATCGGCGACCTGCTTCATCGCTTCATCACGGAGCGACTTGATCTTGCCTTGCTGCTCGTCGTTGAGGCCGAGCAACTGGGCCAACTCGGACGAGCTGAGCGCGGCGACGCCCTCCATCTTCAGACCGATCTGGAGGCGGAGTTGACGGAGCCTATCGAATTGTTCCGGATTGAGAACCTCGTGAAGGTCCTTCTCGAACTTGGCTAGCTTGGCGAAATAGGCCTTCATTGCCTCGGTGGCCTTGGCCTTGCGTTCTTCCTCGCTCAGCGACTTCCAGTTGGGGATCTGGACGCGGCCCGTGCCCACTTCCTCTAGCAAGGCCTTCACCTTGTCCGTCTGCTCGTCCGTCAGGTTCAATTCTTTTCGGACCTGCTCGATCCGCAGCAGCGTCGAGGGGCCGGTGCCGGACATCCTTGGTCCGCTGCGTGCTGCCCCGGCCGCCCGCTCCGGATGGGGGGCGTCTTTTGTTTGGGCCGATGCCGACAGGGGGAGTGCGGTACCCAATGCCAGGGACAACAATACAACCGGCAATCTCAACATCGCATTCTTCCTTCGATTTAGAGCCTAAAAATCGGACGGCCCACTATCATACGCGACGGCATCCGCGTCAGACAACCGGGCCATCGTCCATAAGAAACACCCGCCGGAAAGAAAGGTTCCGACATTCTCGGAACATTCATGAATCCCACGAGGGATGGTGCGATGGCCTCGCGGCGCCGGCTGCCCGATGGCAACGTTTACCACCAGAACGGCCCCCTGGGGAATGGGCGGCCATAGAATGGTCCGATTTCCGATTCCTCCCCACCGTAGCCGTAGTAAGACCCGTAGGCGCGTTCGTAGAAAGGACCGACGCCGACGCCGTACCACGCCGGCCATCCATAGCTCCACGGAACTACCGTTGGGCAAAGAGTGAACGAGTCGGGGGCGTAGCTATTCCAACGGCCGTCGCGCCAGAAAAGCCACCGACCTTCGGGAAGCCAGTACCACCACTCGTCGTTGTAATAGACGTAACGCCAATCGTCCTGATTGCCAGGCGACGACCTGTCGGCGGCGGACGCAGTGCCGACACCGACAAATAGGAGCGCGATGGCCAGGAGCAGTAAACGCATGTTGATACCCATGATCGATCCTCCTTTGCTACCCTTGGAGAACGAGCGGCGTTGCCGCGTCTTGTCCCCGTAAAAATGGTACGTGGTGCACCACCCTGGGTCCATTGTGCGATCGGGGCTCGGCAGTCTCGGCGACGGGGCGGTTCGCTTGACGAGAGCGGCGTATTGGGTATATTGACGGTCGTCCCCGCCCAAGTGACACGCTTGCCGGACGGATCGGAGCGGCGTCGCGCTGTTTGTGACCACCGACACGCCGTTTGCAGGCGAGACGTCGTCGATCTGCGGAACGACGCCGCCTGAGCGACAGTCGGTTTCCCCGCCGCTGTTGGACGTTTGACGCCCGAGGAAGTCGGCTATGCGGTGGTTTCGCGGATTCAGTTGGATCGCCGTTCTGTTGGCCGGCTGGCTTTCGTCGCCCGAAGCGCGATCATCGGACGGGCTGCGTCTGGCAACTTTCCGTTGCGACATTACGCCGCCGCTGGGACAGCCGATGTTCTGCGCGGACGCGATCGTGGTTGTTGAGCAGCCGCTGCTTGCCAAAGGCGTCGTCATCGAGTCGCAAGGGGATCGCTACGTTCTCTGCGCCTTGGATTGGTGCGAGCTGTGCAACGGCAGTTATGATTTGCTGCGAGCGAAGGTTGCCGAGGGGGCCGGAGCCGCGCCGTCGCACGTGGCGCTGCAATGCGTCCACCAGCATACGGCCCCGCTGATCGATTTTGACGCCAGCGCGTTGCTCAGCCGGGCCGGCGTTCCGCCGGGCAGCATCCACCTCGACCCGAAGGCGTTCGAAGCGATCGAGCGGCGGTTGGTCACGGCCGTGCGCCAGTCGATTGGCCGGTTGGAGTCCTTTGATCGGATCGGCACCGGACAAGCCAAAGTGGATCGCGTCGCCTCGACCCGCCGGTGCCGCGACCAGAGCGGCGTCGTATTTGCTCGCTTTAGCAGTACGGCGATGAGCCCTGCATTGCGGCAGATGCCGGAGGGGGCCATCGATCCTTATTTGAAGACGATCACGCTGGCACGCGGCGAGAAGCCGCTTGTGCGGCTGCACTATTACGCGACTCACCCCCAAACCCGCTACGGTGACGGCCGGGCCTCCAGCGACATAGTTGGCGATGCGCGGGAAAAGTTGGAACGCCAGGAAGGCGTTTTTCAGGTTTATTTCACCGGCTGTGGCGGTGACGTCACTGTCGGCAAATACAACGACGGCTCGGATCGGTGCAGGCGAGAGCTTGGCGAGAGACTTTTCGCCGGGATGAAGGCGGCCTCGGCCGCGACGAAGCTGACGCCTGCTGCATCGGTTCGCTGGCGGACGCACCCGGTGATATTGCCGCGTCGTACGGATGCTGGCTGTAGCGCGCCGGAATGCCTCGCACTGCTCAGAAATGGACGGAATCCACCGGTGACGCGATTGTATACCGGCGCCGTTCGCATGGCGTTCCACCAGCGAAGTGGACGACCGATCGAGCTCAGTTCGTTGCAGATTGGAAACGCCTATCTACTGCATCTTGCCGGCGAGCCGATGGTCGACTTTCAACTGTTTGCCCAGCGGCTCCGACCGGCGGATTTCGTGGCCGTAGCCGGGTATGGCGACGGCGGCACTGGGTATCTTTGCCCCACGAAGGCATTCGCCGAGGGCGGCTATGAGCCCGTCGACTCGAATGTGAAGCCGGAGTCCGAAAACCTGCTGAATAGGGCGATCGCCGAACTGCTCGGCGTTCCGCCGCCCGCCAAATAACTCTCGCGCGGAGATGTTCGATGCACCGAGAAACCAGTAGTGGACAACCGCGATCGCCACGGCGCGAGTTTCTGAAGTCGGCCGGCACTGTCGCTGCCGGCTTGTGCGTCACTGGCGTGCAGCCGCTGGCCGCTTCCGAGAAGCCGGCTACGGGCGTCAAGAGCGAGACATTGGCCGCTAGCGGCGGCACGCCGACGGTGACTTTCCCCAAGGCAATACAGCGGAAGGTGTTCCGCTGGCCGCCGTATGGTCGCCCTGAGCGCGACGCGATCTTGGCGATGCTGGAGGGGGACGATCAGAACAGCTTCTACCGTTACTTGCCCGAGTTGGAAGCCCGGTGGCGGAACTACAACCAGGTGCCGTTCGCAAAAACGCACATGAACGGCACCAGCGCCCTGCTAGCGATGTATTTTGCGCTCGATCTGCCGCCGGGCAGCGAAATCATGGTGCCGTCGTACACGTTCTACGGGGCTATCACCACGATGCGGTTCTTCGGCTGCGTGCCGGTGTTTGTCGACATCAACCCGCGGACGGCCACCTTCGACGTGGAGCACGCGCGGAAGGTGATGAACCCGCGGGTTCGGGCCATCGTCCCGATGCACTCGTGGGGGCTTCCGTGCGAAATGGACCACATTTGCGACTTTGCCAAGGAGCATGGACTCAGCGTCCTGGAAGATTGCGCGCACGCCCACGGCGCTTCGATGCAAGGCCGCAAGGTCGGCACGTGGGGACGCATGGGCATCTATAGCTTCCAGGGCTCGAAGCCGCTGCCGGGCATCGAAGGCGGCATGGGCGTCTACCAACGACGCGAGGACTACGAGCGGGCGGCCGTCCTCGGCCACTACGAGGTGGTGAGCGGCTATGCCCCGGCTCAGGGCGGAGGCCTGGCCGCCGATAGTCCTTACCGCAAGTACCTCGGGACTGGGCTGGGCCTCAAGCTCCGCATGCACCCGATGGCTGCGGTGCTGATCCTCAAGCAGCTCGAAAACCTGGACAAGCAGAATGCGATCGTTCGGACGCAAGTGAGGCGAATCAACGATCGGATATGTCAACTGCCGGGGCTGTCCGAGCCGGTCTGCCGCCCCGACCAGGAACGGGTCTATTACTTTGGCAACACGCTTTTCCTGGATGAGGCTAAGGCCGGCATCTCGCGAACGGCGCTGGTCAACGCCCTGAAGGCCGAGGGCGTTTCCGTCTCGGTTTGGGAATACCCGGAAAACCACAAGTTCGCGATCTATTCCGAGCCGCAGTGGTGGCATCATCCGGTCGACGTGCCGAAGGCGCTGCCCGGGACGGATGAAGTGAACCGGCGTGCGATCAACGTGGCGCTTTTCTACCAGGAGGCACCCGAGCTGGTCGAGCAGTACATCAAAGCGTTTGAAAAGGTCTGGGCCCACCGAGACAACCTGGCTTCGTAGGAATGAGCGATGAATGGACTAGTTCTGGCGTTGGCCGTACTGGCTGCTGTTGGTCCCGGTGAATTTCGGGCTGGTGTCGCTCGCAAAGTGATTACGCCAACGAGTTCGGTTTGGATGTCGGGCTACGCGTGTCGAAAGGCCCCTTCCGAAGGCGTGTTGCACGACCTCTGGGCCAAGGCTCTCGCGCTCCAGGACGAACGAGGCGAGCGCGTCGTCATCGTGACCATGGACATTATCGGGATTCCGCGCGAAATGTCCGACGAGATCGCCTTGCGGCTCAAGAAGAGGCATGGCCTGGAGCGGCGTCAGATTGTGCTAAACGCGGCGCACACGCATACCGGGCCCCTCATCTGGCCCAACCTGCGGATACTCTACGACCTGAGCGACGCTGACCAGCAACGGCTCATTGAGTATCGCAGCCGTCTAATTAGCGACGTCATCGAGGTTGTCGATTCCGCACTATCCGACCTGAAGCCGGCGACGTTGGCCATCGGTCACGGCTCGGTCGGTTTTGGTGCCAATCGCCGCGCGGCGTTGAAGAAGAAGGGCAAGCCCGTGCCAGCGCCCGTCGATCATGATGTGCCGGTCGTCAGGATCAATTCGCCGGACGGCAAGCCGCGTGCGGTGTTCTTTGGCTATGCCTGCCACAACACCACCTTCACCGAACGGTGCCGTCTGCTCAGTGGAGACTACGCTGGGTTTGCACAAATCGAGCTTGAAAGAGCGATGCCCGGCACGACCGCCATGTTCCTAATGCTTTGCGGCGCGGACCAAGACCCGAAACGTCGCGGCACGGCGGAGATTGCCGCAGAGCACGGCAAATCGCTAGCTGCCGAGGTCCAACACGTGCTGGCCGACGTGACGATAAGTCCCGCGGTCAAGATCCGCACGGCGTACGAGGAAGTGACGCTGGACGTTGCCCCGGTCGACCGCTCGGTTTTCGATCGCGAGCTAAAGGGTGATAACCCCTTCCGGCAACGGCGCGCCAGTGCGGTGCTCGCCGATCTCGACGCCGGTCGAAAGCTTTGGCGAGTGTCGGTGCCGGTCCAGGCTGTCGGCCTCGGCGACCACGCCGCGATGCTCACGCTGGGCGGCGAGCCGGTCGTGGACTATTCGCTGCGGCTCAAACGCGAATACGCCAAAACCAACCTGATCGTGGCCGGTTACTCGAACGACGTGATGTGCTACGTTCCGTCGTTGCGTGTGCTGAAGGAAGGCGGCTATGAGCCGATTGACAACATGATTTATTACGGCAGGCCGGGACCGTTCACCGATAGCGTGGAGGACAGGATCGTCGGCGCATGCCACCGGGTGCTTTCGGAAATCGACGTTAAGTAGACGCGAAACGAGACCATGCACGGCAGTGACGCGAGCGAAGCGTGTCTCTCGCCGTGCTCTCAATGCTTTTGACCTTGGAGACCGCAATGAGCGATCGGATGAATCGACGGGATTTCGTGGCCGCCACGGCTGCCGCTGGATTGGCGTTGGGTGTTGGCCGCACGACGTTGGCGACCGAAAATGGGGCGGAGGCAAAGCCCGCCGTCTTGGGTGGAAAGCCTGCCCACACGCGTCAGTTCTCGTCGTGGCCGTTGACCGACCAACGCGAAGAGCGAGCGATGCTCGAAGTGCTCCGCAGCGGTCAGTGGTTCCGCGGAAGCGGTCATACGGTCGAGCGGTTTGAGAAGGAATATGCGAAGCTGACCGGCGCTCAGCACTGTCTGGCCACCAGCAGCGGAACGGCCGCGCTGTTGACCGTGCTGGCGTCGCTCGACATTGGGCCGGGCGACGAGGTGATTGTTCCTCCGTATACGTTTGTGGCCACGGTGAATGCCGTGCTGCTCCGATATGCATTGCCTATCTTCGTCGATTCCGATTTGGAGACGTTCCAGATCGACGCCGGCAAGATCGAAGCGGCCATCACCGATCGCACGGCGCTGATTATGCCGGTCCATCTGGGCGGATCGCCCGCCGATCTGGATACAATTCTTGCGGTGGCCGGAAAGCACAAACTGCCCGTGGTGGAGGATGCTTGCCAGGCGCACCTCGCCGAGTGGCGAGGCCGCAAGGTCGGCACCTTGGGAACCGCGGGGTGTTTCAGCTTCCAGGTGTCAAAGAACCTCAGTTCCGGCGAGGGCGGCGCGATCATCACCGCCGACGAATCGCTGATCACCAAGTGTTCGGCCTTCCACAACAACTCGCGTCCCATCGGCCATAGTGCCTTCAGTTATGTCGGCGGGTGCGGCGCCAATTTGCGAATGACCGAGTTCCAAGGGGCCCTGCTTTCCGTCCAGATGACGCGGCTCGTTGAGCAGGCCAATGCCCGGCAGCAGAATGCGGCTTATCTGACGAGCATGCTCAAGGAAGTCCCCGGAATCTCGCCGGCCAAGATGTATGAGGGTTGCACGCGAAACGCTTACCACCTTTACATGTTCCGTTACGACGCAAAGGAGTTCGCGGGGCTGTCGCGCGAGAAGTTTATCGCCGCCCTGGAGGCGGAGCGGATTGTGGCGTCGTCAGGCTACACGCGGCTGAACAGGGAAGTGTCGATCAAGAACGCGCTCCAGTCGCGCGGGTTCAAGAAGATCTATTCCCAGGCGGAACTGGATCGCTGGGAAGAACGTACTCGCTGCCCGGCGAATGATCGACTCTGTGACGAAGCCGTTTGGCTAACGCAAAACATGTTTCTCGGTCCTCGCAGCGACATGGATCAAATCGCGGACGCGATTCGGAAGATCAAGGCGAACGCGGCCGCGCTGGCGAAGGCATAGCAACGACGGGTTCGCATGCTCCGCGCCGGCGGCGAGCAGTAGCAAAGCGTTGCCTCAAACGCGGTGCCGCGGGGCGCCGGAATTACGGAAGTTCTCAGTATTCTCGGAGATATTCAAAATGCGGATCAAGGGTGCAAAGATCGCGACGGTGATTGTGGCCGTCTCATTCGTTCTGGCCGCTGTTCAAACCGCCACGGCCGCCGACGCGCCGAAATTGGCCGCCGAAGTGTACGACTCAGGTTTCAAGTGGGCGCACGACACCTACAACGGCATGGGTGCGGCCAGCGACGGGAAGATTTATTACGTCCTCTGTTCCGAAAAGCACGACGTGGCGGGCCAGATGTACCGTTTCGATCCGGCCACAAAGCAGATCAAGCACGTCGGCGACCTGACGGACGCCTGCGGCGAGTCGGCGATGAAGGCCATCGCCCAGGGCAAGATCCACAACAACTTCGTCGAGGCCAACGGGAAGCTCTACTTCTCGACCCACACCGGCTACTACGTGATCCTCAACGACATGGAAGTGATCGGCCCGCCGCCACCGGGCTGGAAGGCATATCGAGGCGGTCATTTCCTGGCCTATGACACAGCCACCGGCAAGTTCGAGGACTTCGGTATTCCTCGTCCCGGCGAGGGCATCATCGCCATGAACATGGATGCCACGCGCGGCCGGCTTTATGGGCTCAGTTGGCCGCACGGCCGGTTCGTCACCTACGACTTGGCCACCAGGCAATCGAAGGACCTCGGTGCGATGGCTCGCGACGGCGAGGCGGGCCGCGGGGCACAATATCGCACCATCTGCCGATCGATCGCTGTTGATCCGACGGACGGCGCGGTTTATTTCACGACCGGCGACGGCGTCATTCTCCGATACGACTACGATCGCCAGACCGTCGCGCCGGTCGAAGGCGAGAACCTGAAGAAAGATTACTTCGGCCTGTACGCCCCGACCTGTCCAGGGCACATGGGTTACAACTGGCGGCAGACCACTTGGCGGGCCAACGAGAAGGTTTTTTACGGCGTTCACGGCAACTCGGGCTACTTGTTCCGGTTCGACCCGCGCGGCCCGCATGTCACGGTCCTCGAACGGCTCACGTCGCTGCCCTCGAAGCGGAGCGGGCTCTACGACCAGTTCAGCTACGGGTATCTGGGCTTCACCCTCGGACCGGACGGTCGCACGCTTTACTATCTGACCGGCGCACCGATCTATGTCAACGGCAAGCGGTTGGCCGGCAAGGACAGCACGGGCAAGGGCGAGGCCAAGGGCCTCGAAGATCTGCATTTGGTGACTTACGACATTCCCACGTCCAAGTACACCGATCACGGGGCGATCTTCATGCCCGACGGGCAGCGACCGCTCTATGTCAATTCCATCGCGATTGGCAAGGATGGCTCGGTTTACACGCTAGGCCGCGTCACGTCGAACGGTCACACCCGGGCGGACCTGATCCGCATCCCTGGCGAGTCGATCAAGCTAAGCCGGTGACGGCGAGGTGCGTCCGATGCGGTTAGCGTTAGTGACGCGGTTGTACTGCCGCGCCGCGCTACTGCCATCGTTGGTGCGGCGGTTGTACTGCCGCACCGCACGTAAGGGCTGGCAGTACAACTGCCAGCCCAACAGACAGCAACTGCCAGCCCAACAGATGGTACAACTGCCAATAGACAGTACACAGACATCGTAGCAGGCGAGGCGCCTGCGACACACACAGCAACAAAACAACGCGAGCGTTCCCGTGCGACACACGCTGCCTGCAGCAATCCTACTGCTCGGTCTCGTCGGCCGCATCGTCGCGGCCGAAAACGCTCCGGCCGCGGCCAAGCCGACCGGGCTTACCAATCCCCTGGCCGTTCGGATCATGAACTATGGCAGGTTCCAGGACGCTGCCTGGACCCATTTGCCATCGCTAGGGATGCATTACGTGTTTCTGGCCACGCCGGCGCCGGAGCAGTTGTCCGATATCGAGAGACGGTTGGCGGGGCATCATTTGCGGCCGCTTGTGCTTCGTGGCGATACCGACCTTGGCCGACCGACGGCCGTCGAAGAGCTGGCTCGTCAGTTGGCAATCTGCGCGAGAATGGGCGGCAAGTACCTGTTTCTCTCGCCCAAGCATACCGGCGTGAGCAAGCAAGTGGCTTATTCGCGGCTGCGCCAAGCGGGCGAAATCGCTCGACACCATGGCGTTGTCATCGTGCTTGAGACGCATCCCGACCTTGGCGTGAACGCCGAAGCCCACCGCGAAACGATGCGGCAAATCGATCACCCCAACGTCCGCGTCAACTTCGACACCGGCAACATCACGTTCTACAACAAGGGGTTGGACGCCGTCACCGAGTTGCGGAAGATCATCGACTACGTTGCCACGGTAGAGCTCAAGGACCACAACGGTCGGTACATGGACTGGAACTTCCCCGTGCTTGGCACCGGCGTGGTCGATTTCCCTGGCGTTCTCAAGGTGCTCGAAGATCGCCGTTTTGCCGGCCCAATCACGATCGAGGTGGAAGGCGTGAAAGGCACCGAGATGGACGAGGCCCAAACGAAACGCTATATCGCGGAGTCGATCCGATACATTCGGTCGCTGGGGAACTTCCAGTAAGGCAGCCGCCTACTGTTCGGCGTTGCGGCGCGCGGCCCACTGCTTTTCCATCGCCGTGCCGAGGGCCTCTTCGGCCTCGGGCAGCCGGCCGGCCCGCTGGCAGGTGAGGCTCATCGCCATGTAGCTGAAGGAGTCGTCGGGTTCGAGTTCGCAAACCTTCCGAGCTTGCTCGATGGCCTCGTCCTGGCGGTTCAGCTTGCCGTAGAAAACGCTCAGCGCCGCATGAGCCAACGCATAGTCGGGATGCTCGGCCGCGAGTGCTTCCAGCTTGCTGACCGCCTCGTCCAGCTTTCCCGCTTGCTGCAGGGCAATGGCTTCATCATACGCTTCGTGAACGGTCGGCATCTGAAAACTCCCGGTTGAGAATAATGACAACACCTTAGTGTAGCCGCCGAACGCCTTGCGGGAAAGACGCCAGGGCGTCGTTGGACACCGCTGGCCGACGAGTTCGCTCAGCGGCGCTACGCTACTTGCCGATCTGCGACATCGGGATGGCTTCGTCGGCCAACACGATGGGGATATCGGCAACGACCGGATAAAGGAGCGAGTTGTCGGCGCGGATCAATCCGCCGTCGAGTGGCTGATCGAGCAGCCGGCCCGCCTGATTCTTCACGGTGCCCGCTCGAATAGCGTCGTTGACGCGAGCGATGACTTGGTCGCTTGCGACACCCAGTGGGGTGCGGTCGGTCGGGCAGACGAGCCTCTGAACCAGCTTTTTGTCGATCATGTCACGCCGTCGGCGAGGCGCTGCGCGATCGGCGACGAGCCGGCTTTGCCGCACTCCAGTCCTTGGTCAGCGTTTCGAAGACCTCGGGCGACTCGTAGCGGATGACGTTCTTGCCTTCCGGCATGGGGCCGACCAGTCCGCGGAAGACGGGCAGTCCCCGCAACGCCAAATCGGTGCTGCAATCGTCGACGCCGACCTGGCAGTGCCGCTTCAGCAGGGCCTCCTGGCTATCATAGTCCCGGATGCGAATCTGCCCATCAGCCCCGCGGGTAACGACGCGAAACGTGTCTTTTTGCATCGACGTTGCTCCTTATGCTCCCAGGAGGCTATCGGCTGCGTCAACCTTTTGGCCCGAAACAATTTCGGCGCGTCGCCATAGGCAGAGCATCCACCCGAACCGGCAGATTTCGCGCGGCAGCCATTGTCGCTACGACGGGCTACGAAATGGCTATGGGAAGTGGCAGCGGCCTGCCAACGGCGGCAGTAGCTGCCCTCGCTAGCGTTACACTCGAGGACCGCGTCAATTCGGTCGAGCCGACGTTTCGGATCGCACGGCATTTGCGGGCTCCAGCGGTGGAACGGCCTGCCGCTTGCCACTTGGCCATCGAGTCCCCACCTTGCTATCCACTATGCAACGGGGTAACCTAATGGACTTACACTTGGGTGCCGGCAACGATGGCAGAGCAGCGGGACGAGCAACGGATCGTTATTACAGGCGTCGGGCTTACCGCGCCGAATGGGAATTCTCTGCCCGAGTTTCGTCAGGCGCTGCTGGAGGGACGCAGCGGCGTCACCGCCTACGAGACCAGGTACTTTGGCCCCACCCTGGCGGGGGTGTGCAACTTCGACGAGCTCCGCTATCAGAAGCGGAAAGAGGTTCGTCGCGGTACGCGGGCCGGCGGCATCGGGATCTTCTGCTCCCACGAGGCCATCAACGACTCGTGCCTTGACTGGGCGAACATCGACCGGTCCCGGGTCGGCATCTACGTGGGCGTCACCGAGCACGGGAACGTCGAGACCGAGAACGAGATCTATCTGCTCAAGGGCTTCGACTACGACACCCAGTATTGGTCCCACCACCACAACCCGCGAACGGTGGCGAACAATCCGGCCGGCGAGATTTCGCTGAACCTTGGGATCACTGGACCGCACTACACACTGGGGGCCGCTTGCGCCGCAGGCAATGCCGGCATTATCCAGGGTGTGCAGATGCTCCGCCTCGGCGATTGCGACCTTGCGCTCTGCGGCGGCGTTTCCGAGAGCATTCACACGTTTGGCATCTTTGCCAGCTTCCACAGCCAGGGGGCGCTGGCGAAGCACGCGGAACCGGCCAAGGCGTCCCGCCCGTTCGACATCGATCGCAACGGCATTGTCGTGGCTGAGGGCGGCTGCATGTTCATTCTCGAGCGGCTGACCGACGCACGTCGCCGCGGCGCGAAGATTTATGGCGAAGTCGCCGGCTACGCCATGAACAGCGATGCGACCGACTTCGTCTTGCCCGACCCGGGACGCCAGGCGGAATGTATTCAGTTGGCGTTGCGCCGCGCCGGGATGACTCGGGAGGCGATCAGCATCGTGAATACCCATGCCACGAGCACTTCATCGGGCGATGCCCAGGAGTGCGAGGCGTTGCGCCGCGTCTGGGGCGACAACGGGCATCACACCCTGTTCAACAACACGAAAAGTTTTATCGGCCACGCGATGGGCGCCGCCGGCGCTCTGGAATTGGCCGGAAACCTCCCCGCCTTCCAGGACGGCGTCTGCCACGCTACGATCAATGTCGATCGGCTGGATCCCCAGTGCGAGTTGCCTGGGCTGGTGATCAACCAACCTCGCCAAACCGCCCGGATCGACGCCATCTTGAACAACTCGTTCGGGATGCTAGGAATCAACTCCGTGGTAATCGTTCGACGAATGTAGTCTGTGAGCAGCGCGAGTTGCTAGCGACGCGCCGAGCGCTTACTTTCCGAATTTTGACTATCGATCTCTGACCTTTGACTTCCGATTATGACCGCCGCTGACATCCGAGTCGCTATCCTCGACATCCTTCACGACATTGCGCCCGACGAAGATTTGAGCGGCCTGAAGGAAGACGTGCCGTTTCGCGAACAGCTCGAGCTGGACAGCATGGATTTTCTGGACATCGTCATGGAGCTTCGCAAGCGATACCGCGTGCAGATACCGGAAAACGAATATACCGAGCTGGCCAGCATGGGCAGTACCGTGCGGTATCTCGAGCCGCGGATGAAGGACATCGCAAAGTAGTCGTTGCCGCTGGGCGACATTGGGCGTTTGCCTGAGACCTGGCTGCTAATCCCCGAGTTTCGCGCCCCACCATGTACGACACCATCATCATCGGCGCGGGCATGTCGGGATTGGCCGCCGGTGTGCGGCTGGCGCATTTCGGCCGGCGCGTGTGCATCCTTGAACGCCACAGGGCGATCGGCGGACTCAACTCGTTCTACAAGCAGCGCGGCCGGACCTACGACGTCGGACTGCATGCGATCACCAACTTCGTCCCAAAGGGCACCCGCACCGGCCCTCTGGCCAAGCTCTTTCGGCAGCTCCGGGTGGCCTGGGAGGACTGGGCGCTGGCGCCACAGCTTGGCTCGGCGATCATCTTCCCCAACGCGATATTGCAGTTCTCGAACAGCATCGAAGTGCTCGAATCGGAGATCCGCCTGCGATTTCCGAAACAGATCGACAACTTCCGTCGACTGATCGCCTCGCTGCACGACTACGGCCAGTTTGGTCAGTCGGGCGCGAACCGCTCGACCCGGAAAGTGATTGGCGAGATTATCAGCGATCCACTGCTGGCCGAAATGATCCTTTGTCCGGTTCTGTTTTACGGCGGGGCTCGTGAGCACGACATCGAGTTCGACCAGTTCAGCATACTCTTCCGGTCGATTTTTCTCGAAGGGCTGGCACGACCGCTGGCCGGCATCCAACGGATCCTCAAAATGCTCGCCAGTCGCTTCAAGGAGCACGGCGGCGAGTTGCGACTCCGGGCGGGCGTCGCCAAGATCGCGGTCAAAGGCGATTCGGTCGAGAAGGTTATCCTGGAGGACGGCTCAGAACTGGAAGCCCGCAACGTCCTCTCGTCGGCCGGGTTTGCCGAGACGATGCGGCTCTGCAACGAGAGCCAGCCGGACGACCAGCCGGACGGCCGCATTTCCATCGTCGAGTCGATCTCCGTGCTCAATGCGCCGCCTCGCAGCCTGGGCTACGACCGGACGATCGTCTTTTACAACGATTCCGAGACGTTCCACTACGAAAAGCCGGAAGAGCTGATCGACCTGCGGAGCGGGACTGTCTGCTCGCCCAACAACTTCGCCTATCCCGAGCCGCTGGACGAAGGAGTTATGCGGATCACGTCGCTGGCCAACTACGAACGTTGGGCATCGCTCGACAAGGAATCGTACCGGCAAGCAAAACGCGACTGGTACGAGAAGCTAGTCGCTTCGGCCATCCGTTTCGTGCCGGACTTCCGTGCGGCAGTCATCGAGACCGATGTCTTTACGCCGCGGACCATCCACCGATTCACCGGTCACGCGGAAGGCGCCTTGTATGGCGCCGCCCAAAAGCGCCACGATGGGACCTCGCACTTGAAGAATCTATTCATCTGCGGGAACGACCAGGGCTTGGTCGGCATCGTCGGCGCGATCATCAGCGGCATTAGCATCGCCAACCAGCACTTGCTGAAGTGATGGTCCGCTCCTTAAGCTGCGCGACGGCCATATTTTCCGCGGCGATTCTGCCGGTTGCCGGCGATTCACGTCTTCGGCGGTTCTTGACGGTCGGCTCCTGTCGCCGATAAGATGGGGAGCAGCGCGAACAAGAGTACAGAGTTCATGTTTTCTCCTTTTCGCCGCCAGTTGCGGCGATCAGACGTCAACGGACCTAGGAATCACTTTGCCTAACTCTAAGAACAGGCATGGATGCCATCGCGCCCCCTAGCCTAGGTGGTCAGCGATTGTCCGTCTCGAGTGACAGCAAGAGCGGCAAAAAGGCGGACGCAGAAACAAGTCCCGCCTCATCACTTCCCCCCACGACCAGCACCACGCTTCATGGCTACGCACCAGCCGCAAGACCTTCGTGAGCATTACGACGTCGTTGTCATCGGCGGCGGACTGGGCGGCATGACCGCCGCTAACGTGCTGGCCAGGGCCGGGCGCTCCGTGCTGCTGGCTGAGCAGCACCACAAGCTTGGTGGGCTGGCCACCTGGTTCCATCGGGGCAAGAGCGTCTTCGACGTCGCGCTGCATGGCTTCCCCGTCGGCATGATCAAGAGTTGCCGGCGCTATTGGACCAGCGAGATCGCCGACTCAATCGTGCAGTTGAAGGACATTCGTTTCGACAATCCGATGTTCTCGCTTTCGACCACATTCGACCGCGGCGACTTCACGCGGCTGTTGGTCGAACGGTTCAAGGTGCCGGCGGCCAACGTCGAGCGATTCTTCGACGCCGCGCGGACCATGAACTTCTACGACGATCAGGCGACCACGGCTGGGCAGCTCTTCGAGCGGTTCTTTCCCGGCCGCGATGACGTCGTGCGGCTGCTGATGGAGCCGATTACCTACGCCAACGGCTCGACGCTGGAAGACCCGGCGCTGACCTACGGGATCGTGTTCTCCAACTTCATGTCGAAGGGCGTCTACACGTTCCGCGGCGGCACCGAGCACCTGATCCGGCTCATGCAGCAGGACCTGAGGCGAAGCGGCGTCGACGTTCGCACGCGATGTCCAGTCGAGAAGGTCCATGTCTCTGCGGCGAAAAAAGTGGCGGCGGTGACGCTCGACGGGAAGCGGGTTGCTGCAAGTGCCGTGATTTCCAACGCCAACCTGCTCGGCACGGTCTTCAATCTGGTCGGCTCGGAGCAGTGGGACGCCGACTTTCTCGAACAAGCCAAGGCGGTGCGGCTGAACAATTCGAGCACTCAGGTCTACATGGCCCTGAAGCCCGAGATGCCGCTTGAGGAGAGCCAGTGCGGCGATCTGCTCTTTAGCTCGACCGCGCCGGCGTTTCGCACGGAAATGCTGCTGAGCCGTGATGTGACCAGCCGTACGTATTCGTTCTACTACCCCCAGAGCCGGCCAGGGCTTGACCGCTGCATCGTCGTGGCGAGCACGAACGCGAACTACGCGGACTGGTCCGGGCTGTCGAAGGACGAGTACAAGGCGGGCAAGCAGCATCTCATCGAGGACACGCTTCGCGCGATTGAAAAATACGTGCCGGACATCCGTGAGCGGCTTGATTACGTCGAGGCGGCCACGCCGCTCACGTTCGAACGCTACACGCGGCATCTTCAGGGTGCAAGCTTCGGCACGAAGTTCGAGGGCTTGGCCGTTAGCAAGGCATTGCCGGAGCAGATCGCCGGACTGTACCATACCGGCAGCGTCGGCATCATCATGTCCGGCTGGCTCGGGGCCGTGAACTACGGCGTGATTGTCGCCAATGATGTGGATGCATGGCTGATGAAGGGTGGCGGGGGTTAAGGACTGGTCCCCTCTCCCTTTGGGAGAGGGTTAGGGTGAGGGCGGCAGTCGCGGAAACCCGCACATTTGGTCGGGAATGGCGGAATCAGTCGCGGATCGGGTACAGACAAATCAACGGAGTCTGCCGATGAAAAGACACATCCTTGCCCTGCCCGCCCTTGCCTTGCTCGTGCATATACTCGGTGCGCCCGAGGCGGTAGCGAAGGACATGGAGTCGGACTATCGCGAACTTGTTAAGAATCTTGCCAGCCCGAACACACCGATCAAGTGCGACAACGAGGAGGGCACTCTTAGCATTCCCCCAAACTATGACTGGAAGGCTCAGAAACGAATTGAGAAGAATCGGCGGATACTATTCGACCACTGTGATGAGGCGTTGCCTTTACTGATTGAAGGTTGTACCGATGCTAGATACTCGCTGACATCACCGTGGGCCGAAGACCACGTCTATAGTTGGTGCGTAGGGGAGGTTTGCTTGGATATCGTCGCGACACGTGTCGAGGTTTTCCGCGAGCAAATGCGTTTTAGTCTTCCTGCCTGGCATCGGTACAGCTTCGTCCCGAGGCTTCATGCGGCCATCGGCAAGAACGTAACAGAAAAGAAGAAAAAGGAGATTCGCGATTGGTGGCAAAAGCGCAAGGGCAAGTCGGTTCGTGACCTTCAGATCGAGGCGTTCGACTGGGCCATAAAGAAGCGAACGAACGAATTCGCGTCGGCCGTCGGCGAGCAACGCTCCACAATGTCTGACGAGGTGCAGAAATTGACAGCCACACGCGATCGCCTTCACCGCAGTAACAAGAGCCTGCCGCCCGAAAACGTCTCGCTGCCCGTCCTGTCGCCCAAAGGCTACAACGGTTTCAGAGTCATCCCCTGGGATGATGGGCGGAATTGATTGGACATCGCCGATTCGCGAGCCAAGGGGTTTCCCTAGACTGCCGCGGACGGCTAGCATTTGGATGTAAGACCTGTGCTGGAGTGGATCATGACACGCCAAGAAATTCTCGCCGCCATTCCGCACCGCGATCCGTTCCTGCTGGTCGACGAGATCACCGAGCGTTCCGACACGCGGATTGTCGGCTGCAAGACCTTCCGCGGCGACGAATGGTTCTTCGCCGGGCACTATCCCGATTTCCCGCTCGTCCCCGGCGTGTTTTTGTGCGAAGCGGCGATGCAGTGCGGCGCCATCCTCCTCTCCCATCTCCTCTCGGGAGATGCATCGGAGCCGAAGTCCATGGATGGCAGGGTGCCCGTGGCTACCCGGATGAACGATGTCCGCTTCAGACGGATGGTACGTCCCGGCGAAAAGATCGTGATGGAAGTTGAACTTACCGATAGGTTGGCCGACGCCTTTTTCCTGAAGGCCAGGGCCATCGTTGAGGGAAAGGTCGCCGTTCGATTCGAGTTTGCTTGCACGGCGGCCGAACGTAAGGAGGCGACAACGTGATTCCGGAAAATGCAGTTGGCACTCGAGGCGTCGCTATGATCCTGGTCCCGCTTGCCCGACTTTGTCGTCGTTTTCTCCACTCCGCGGCGATCGCGCTGACGTTGAGCGTGCTGATGTTTGCAGTCGCCAGCGTTGCCGCCGCGGCAAACCCGGAGATCGCGACCCAGCTTCTCGTCACGGCCGCGAAGCAGCACCCTAGAAACGGCGAGGCGGACATTCTTCCGCTGCGCAACGGCGACTTGTTGCTCGTCTACGGTCGGTGGAGCGGCGACGGCGGGAAGCTCGGCAGCGATTTTGGACCTGCGGAGCTTAGGAGCAAGACCTCGCACGACGGAGGCAAGACGTGGGCCGAGGATCGGCTCGTCGTCGGCAACGAGGGCAAGGTCACCACGTTCGAGGCCGGTCTGCTGCGTCTGAACAACGGCGGGATTCTTCTGAGCTACTGCGTCAAGGACTCCGCCGAAGACTGCTCGATCTGCTTCCGAAGGTCGCTCGATGAAGGCCGGACCTGGTCTGATCGATACAAATACCGAATCCCGACGGAAAAGGGCTACACCGGCTACACGGCGCAGAACAATGCCCGGCTGATTCGCCTCCGCAACGGCCGAATTCTGTTGCCGGCCTTCGACGGATGGGTGCGCGGCGCGATTATTCGGAGTTTTGTTCTATACTCTGACGATGACGGAGCGAGCTGGAAAAAGGGGGGCGACATCGACATTCGCGACATTGCGCCCCACAACACATTCGGCGCCGACGAGCCCGCGGTCGTTGCACTGAAAGACGGCCGCGTGATGATGATCATCCGCACCAATATGGGGTTCATGGCTAAGTCATACAGCGCCGACGGCGGCCTGACATGGGGGAAGCCTGAACCGATTCGCGGGCTTGTTTCTCCAAACTCGCCGGCCAGCGTCAAACGGATTCCACAGACGGGCGACTTGCTGTTGGTTTGGAACAACAGCAAGACCGAGGATCGGCGACCGCTGAATTCGGCGGTATCGAAGGACGACGGGAGCACGTGGCAGAATATTCGGTCCATCGATACGGAAGGCGGTTGTTACACCAGCATCACGCCTGTTGGCGATCGCATGGTCCTGACGTACTACCGCGGATCGTCCGGCGACCTGAAGCAGGCCTCGATTGACTATCGATGGTTCTACGGCCATGAGTGACGTGCCAATTCGCAATTAACGACTTCGTTCAATGGATTTTCTTCAACTCACCGGCAAATCGATTCTTATCTTCGGCGTGGCTAACCGCAAAAGCGTCGCTTGGCACATTAGCCGCGTGCTTTGCGATGCGGGCGCCAAGTGCGTCTATGTCGTGCAAAACGACGCGGTGCGGCAGTCCGTTGCCAAGCTATTGGCCGACGAAGACGTCTACGTCTGTGACGTGGAACGCGGGGATCAGATCGAACGACTCCGAGACGAGCTAGCCAGTCGCGGTGAAAAGTTCCACGGTCTGGTTCATTCCATTGCGTTTGCCGACTACTCGGAGGGCGTCCGCCCGTTCCATGAGACATCAAAAAAGGCATTCCTGCAGGCAATCGACATTTCCTGCTTCTCGCTGGTGGCAATCAGCAACGCTATGAAGGACCTGCTCGATCCGGACGCTTCGGTGGTGACGGTCTCGATCTCGACGACGCAGATGGCCAGCGAGAGCTACGGCTACATGGCGCCGATCAAGGCCGCGCTCGACTCATCGCTGGCGTTTCTGGCAAAGTCGTTCAGCCGCTTCTCTCGGGTGCGATTCAATGCAGTGGCGCCGGGACTGTTGAAGACATCGGCGTCGGCGGGCATTCCCGGATACGTCGACGCCTATCTGTACGCCGAACAGGTCATTCCGCGAAAGAAGGCGGTGCAGACCGAGGAAGCGGCGCAGGTCGCCGCATTCCTGCTGAGCCCGCGTTCGAGCGGCATCAACGCCCAGCGGATTGTCGTCGACGCTGGAATGTCGATCAACTATTTCGATCGCGACCTTATCGAACGGGCAATGCGGCCGTAGTCAGCCGGCGTTGCGCGCGTCTAGGCGAGCGCGGCGCCGGTAGCCGACAGCAACGGTTGAAGCGAGCAACGGAATGGCCGAGGTGTTCCCGGGGTAAGGCCATCCATGATGGCAGCCTTGCCCCCGAGACCTCCTCGGTCATCCCATTCACGCCGTGGTGATAGCCGGGTTCTACCAGCCCATCACCATGTTCGACTCGATCGCCTTCCGCGAGCGTTCGAGATCGGCGCCGGTGTGTTGCATGTAGAGCCGGATGGCGTGAAGTTTGTCGCCGGCGGCTTTCGCCAGGCAGTCACGCGCGGTCGAGCAAGGATCGGTCGCGCCGGTGATGCCCAGGGCGGACTTCGAGATCACCCAGGTGTCGCGAGGCCGTCGCGTGACTCGCACCGGCGGTTCGAGCGGGTAGCTCTCCCGCACGTTCTCGGTGGCGGCGGCCTCGTCCTCGGCCCAGGTGATGATGATATGCGAGGTGGTTTCGACTTCGAAAAGCGGCATGCAAAACCTCGTTCGGCTGATGGAAACGGCAACAATCTGGCATCGTAGGCGACTATGGAGTCGCCGTCAACACGGCCAGTCGCGAGAGGGGGCTACAACAGGCTCCGCAGTGGCTGAAGTTATTCGCCAGGATCACGGACATGAGCGGTTATGACGTTAACGACACGACGCCAGCGATGCGATCGCTTGAGAAAGTGGGCCCGTCGTGGGAAAGCTCAGAACGTTGCTGTCGGCCGAGCAGGGCTGGTAATAGGTGCCCCGGCAATGATGCCGTGGGGCGAAGCGAGGTCCCAGATCGACCAGGCATTCCGACGAACCGACAAACAGACAACCGTCCGGCGTCAGACGGTCGGCAAGGCGGAAGAAGAGTTCGCGGCGAGTCGGGGCGTCGAAGTAGATGGCCACGTTGCGGCAAAAAATGACGTCGAATGGCCCCATGTCCGCAATTGGTTGCAGCAGACTGCGGCGGCTGAAGGTCATCATCGCCCGCAACTCGTCTTTCGCCTTCCAACCGCCAGGCTCGCGTTGAAAATACTTTGTCATCAAATGCGGCTTCATTCCGCGCTGCATTTCAATGTCGGCGAAGTGACCGTAGCTGGCCTGGCGGATTGCGGCGTTGGAGATATCGACTCCCTGAATATTGATGTTCCAGAGCGCGGCATCTGGCAGCGTTTCGCAGAGGGTGATGGCAATGCTGTACGGCTCCTGGCCCGTGCTGCATGCGGCGGACAAAATGCGAAGCCGCCGTGCAAAGGGGGTTCCCGCCCGGGCGTCGATCAGATCGGGGAGAACCTTGTACTGCAACGTGTCAAACGGCGACTGGTCGCGGAAGAACAGCGTCTCCTGCGTAGTAATGGCGTCGATGATTGCCGTTTGGATGGCGCGACCGTCCGCGGAACGCGCCTTTTGGGCCAGCTCAGCGAAGTTGGCGCACCCGGCGGTCTTGGCGATGTCGCCGAGCCGGCTTTCGATCAAGTAGCCCTTCGAGGCGTCCAGGGTCAGGCCACAGAGCTCGTAAACGAGCCGCGAGATGGCCAAGATGTCACCGTCGATCACTTGCACGTTGCTAGCCCTCCGTGTCGTGCGATACGAACAATTTCCTGAGCCATGTTTTCGAGCGGAACCGGCTTCGCGATTCCCTCGATGATTGGCTCGCGAGGCATCCCGAAAACGACGCAACTAGCTTCGTTTTGTGCGAGAATTGGTGCACCAATCCGATGGAACAAACGACATCCGGCCGCGCCGTCGTTGCCCATGCCCGTCATTAGCACCGCCAACGCCCGGCCACCGTAGACATTGGCCACCGATCGGAACAGGTAATCGACTGAAGGGCGACAACTGTTCTCGGGCGGGTCCTCGGTGATGCGGATCACGGTTGCGCCGTCCTGCCGCTCGACCTTCATCTGCCGCCCGCCGGGAGCAATAAGAATGACGCCGGGGACGACTGGCTGGCCATCCGCGGCCTCGTAGACCCGCAGCGCGCAGCGGCCGTTCAGGTCGTCGGCCAGCGATCGCGTGAACATCGGAGGCATGTGCTGAACAATCAGCACGGGCACTCCAAGGTTGGCTGGCAGTTGGGGAAGCATGTGCATCAATGCCTGCGGACCGCCGGTCGAAATGCCGATGGTCACGGCCTCGCACTTTTGCATTCCCGCAAGGTGATCCATTGCCGACGCGAGATTGCCGGCGACTCCTTGCTGTCCTGTGTTGGCGGCGATTGTGGACGTCGGCAGTGCGGTTCGTGTGCCGCTTCCGCCGGTACGAAGAATCGTGCTGATCTCGCGAGCACGCGAGAACGCCTCGATTCGGATGGCGAGTTGCCGCCGTAATTTTTCGAGATTTGCTTCGGGGGTGCCGCCGCTTGGCTTGACGACGAAGTCGAAAGCCCCCATTTCCAGGGCATCGAGAGTCACGTCGGCCCCTTCGCTGGTGAAGGAGCTGAGCATGATGACCCCGACGTCGGAGCCAGACGCCCTAAGGCGTCTGAGCACCTCGATGCCGTTGACCGAGGGCATTTCGACGTCGAGCGTCAGAAGATCGGGGTGAAGATTCTCGACCTTCTGCAGGGCGATCTTGCCGTCGGCAGCGACGCCGACGACTTCGACGCCGGCCACGCCTTCCAGGGCTCTGGAAACAATGGTGCGATAGGCGACTGCATCGTCGACAACGAGTACTCGCATATCATCTCCCATTGGTGGCGTGGCCGGCGTCGTCGTTTGTTGTTACTTCGTTTGGAACTGGCCGACCAGCGACTGAAGCTGGTTGGCGACGTTCGTCACCTTGCCGCTGGCGGTCTGGGCAATCGTTGCCCCTTCGGCCGTCTGCTTGGCCGCCTGATCCACCTGCACGATATTGCGGGTGATTTCCTTGGTGGCCGAAGCGGATTCAGCGATTCCCTTTGCCACGGTCTCAGCGGCCGTGGAGGTCTGGGCGATGTTCCTGGCGATCTCCTTCGTCGTGATGCTCTGCTCTTCGACGGCTGAGGCGATGACCCGCGAAACCTCGTTGACCTTCTTGATGACCTCGTCGATCTCGCCGATGGACTGAACGACGTGGCCGGTCGAGTTCTGGATGCCCTCGATCCGCTGGCGGATGTCCTCGGTGGCGGCGCCGGTTTGCCGGGCCAACTCCTTGACCTCCGTGGCGACGACCGCGAATCCCTTGCCCGCGTCACCGGCCCGAGCGGCTTCAATCGTTGCGTTCAGGGCCAGCAGATTGGTCTGCTCGGCGATGTCCTGAATCACTTCGATGACCTTGCCGATTTCGCCGGCCGCAGTGCCCAACTCACCGATCTTGACGTTGCCGGCCTTGGTCAGGTCCGCCGCAGTGCCGGCGACAGTGGCCGCTTGCTCGGCGCTCCGAGCAACCTCGCTGATGCTGGCCGTCAGTTCCTCGACCGCCGAGGCGACCGTCTTGACGTTGCCCGACATCTGCTCGGTCGAAGCGGCCATGGTGTTCATGTTCGTGGACATTTGCTCGGCAGCCGCAGCGACGGTGGCCGATTGGTTGGTGGCTTCCTCAGCACCGCTGGCCAATTGGGTGGCGGTGGCGGCCAGTTCATTCGAGGAACCGGCCAAGACGTTCATGTTCTGGGTCACTTCGCCGAACATCCGGCGGAGATTAACGCCCATCTCGTTGAGCGACTGGCCCAAAACGCCGATTTCGTCCATCTGCGTGACGTCGACCGAGTGGGTCAGGTCGCCCTTCGCCATGAGCTTCGCGAACTCGATACCCCGGTACAACCGATGGGTAATCGAGACCGAAAGTGTGATGCCCAACAACAAGGCAGCCGCGAAGCACACGCCCGTGGCAGCGGTCACAGCGGTGATGGCGCGGTTAGCGGCCTGTTGGCCGTCGCGGACCGTGTCGTCCGCCGAGGTGTTGATCGCCGCAATGAGCTTGTCCAGGGTTGCGACCGTTTTGGTCTCCGCCTCCGCACTCACGCGGAGCGACTGGTGCTCTAGCTTGCGGGAAAGATCGACACCGTGGCGACTGATCGCGATCGCCTTGTCGAACTTGGTCGCGATAATCACCATCGCGGGACCCATTTCGTCATGGTACGCGGTCGCGGCGGCGTCCCACTTCCCTTGGCCGACCAGCTCGACGACCTTATTCGAGGCGTCCAGGAATCTCCGCTGCTGCGCGTTCACCTCTTGCATCGCGGACCGCAATTCCGAATTGCGGACGTTTCCAACGAGCCATTGATTGAGCTCGTCAATCGGCGCAGTCGACGTGCTCAGGTTCAACTGAACGGCTTTCTTGGCGACGAGCGATTCGAGCGTTTGCCGGCAAATACGATTGTAAGCGACTTGTGCGGCGGCAACGTGCTCGTGCAGAGAAATCGGATCGCCGACTTGCAAGTCGTCGATCTCATGAGATATCTTGATGCACTCGTTGTTGACGCTTCTCCAAGTGTCCCACGCAATGGAGAACTCGTGCCACACCTGCTGCTCTTCCGATGCGTGGCGGAGGGATTCATAGAGCTTCCGGGCTTTCCCATAGTCCTCGCGGATGGCCAGAATGTTGTCGTACTGACTCTTGCGATCCTCCGGGCTGCAGCTCAGGTTCGAAAGCGTTCGGATGACGCTCTTGATCTGCTCTGCCGCAAGACGGCATTCCAAGAGGCTTCGGACGCTCGGCAGGTTGTTGCTGCCGACAGTCTGCAAGTTCTGAGTCGTGTTGCTGGTGCCCCAGTAGCCGACGCCGCCGATGATGCCGGTCAGCACCGCGACGAAGACGAAACCGCCGATAAGTTTCGCTCGCAGGTTCATCTTGGAAAAAATACTCATGCTTCAACTCCTCGCAATCAAAGGTGGGTAAAAGTGTGTGTTAACTCTCCGACTTTGGCCACGCCTGCTGCACTCCGGTCCGGCGACTCAAACCATCGAGTGTGTCCTGACCGACGCCGCTCGTGTGCCACTCGCTCAGTTTCCTGCCAAAACCTCCTCCATGTTCAAGACGGCCAACAGCCCGTGATCCAGCTCGTAGATTCCCTGGAGAAAGCGGCCTTGCGCCCCGTTTAGATTGGCGGGCGGGGCCTTGATGTCGCTCCATGAGGCATTGACCACGTCGGCGATCCGGTCGACGAGGAAGCCGATCCGCTCACCGCCCGCGTTGACGACCACGTTTCGGGTCGTGGCGGTGGTGACGTTGTTCCCAAGGCCGAGGATCCATCGCAGGTCGAGCACCGTCACGACCTCGCCGCGGAGGTTGACGACGCCCAGGACCCACTCGGGCGAATGGGCGACCGGCGTCACGTCGACGTGGCGATTGATCTCCTCGACATGACAGATCTCGGCGCCGAGCAACAAGTCGCCGACGCAAAAGGTGACGAACTCAACGTCGCCGCTACGAACCGGAGCGGCAGCTTCCAAAGTGGCGTTCATGAGATTCTCCCGGTGGTGTTTTGAGGTTGGACGGCCCCGAGCCGCGACAATCGAAGCCGCTCGGCCACCGTATTGACGAGCTGGTCTCGATCCAGCTTGATCAGATACTCGTCGATCCCGGCCTTGCGGCCTCGCTCAACGTCCTCTTCGCTCGCCAACGAGGTGACGGCGATAATCGGAAGACGTCGCAGCGACGGATCGCTCTTCACCCGTTTCGCCAGGTCGAATCCGTTCATGTGCGGCATTTCCAGGTCCGTAACGATCAGATCGTACGGCTGTCCCGGCCGACGAAGCGCATCCCACGCAATCTGGCCGTCCTCGCACGCAAGCACGTTGTAGCCGTCGGCCTGCAGGAAGCTGACCAACTGCTTTCGGAAGAAGCCAGAGTCTTCGGCAAGCAAGATTGTTGGGGCGTGCGGTGCAGCGGGCGTCTCGGCCTGCGGCGCGTGTTCGAACCAATCCGGGTGAGCCGCACGGCAGAGCTCAAGCAGGTCCAAGAGCCGTGTTGTCTTGCCTTCGAGAACGAGCGATCCGACAACGCCCGGCTCGCGGAACGACGTGGTGTCGATTTCGGTCGGGACGGCTCGGATGTCGGTCAACTGCGGGGCAATCAGGCCGATTTCGCGTTGCCCGACGCGGAAAACAATGACGTAGAGACGCTGTTGCTCCGCCCGAGGCAACGCCCTGATTTGCTTTTCCAGGCTCAGCAACGTCAGGGACGCGCCGCGATATTGCAGCACTTCCTGGCCGCCGACGCTGTCGATCTGGTCGCCGCGGATGCGTTCCAGGCGGGAAATGAGCCCCATTGGAACGGCGAATTGCTCGGTTGACGCATTGGTAAACAGGAGCATCGCCTGGCTGTCGGCCGAAGCTGCCATCGTCTCGACGCTCTCCGAGCGGTCTTTCTCCTCGCGAATGGCCAACGATGCCTGAGCGGCCAAGCCGGCCACGTCCAGGATTAGCGCCACCTGGCCATCGCCAAGAATTGTGGCGCCGGCGAAGCAGCGGCAATCCTTCATATTCTTGCCCAACGGCTTTACCACGATCTCTTCCGAGTCGTGCAAGGCGTCGACGATTAGGCCGTACCGGAGGTGGCCGCTCTCGACGACGATAATGTTCGTGTTGCCGGCCACTCCGGTGTGATCCGGGGTGTTTGCACCGGACGAAGGCAGCCGCAGCGCTCCGCTCAAGCGGACCAGCGGCAGCAGATTTCCGCGAAGGCGAAGGACCTCGGCGTCGTTGACGCACTGGAGCTTGTCGGCGCGTTCTCCGGCTTTTACCCGCACCAGCTCACTGATGCTCGCTTGAGGGATGGCGAAGCGGCCAGCACCGCAGCGAACGATGAGGGAGGGGACAATTGCCAGGGTCAGCGGCAGAGTGAGGTTCACGCCCGTGCCTTGGCCGACACGGCTGTCGACGTCGACCGTGCCGCCGAGCCGCTCGATGTTCGTCCGTACGACGTCCATGCCGACGCCACGGCCGCTAATGTTCGTCAATTGGTCAGCCGTCGAAAAGCCGGGGCGGAAGATCAGTCTCAGCGATTCCCGGTCGCCGAGCTCGTGCGCTTGCTCGGCCGTAATAATGCCCTTGGCAACGGCCTTCTCGCGAATCCTGGCCACGTCGATGCCGGCTCCATCGTCACGAACGACGAGATGGACCTTGCCGGCCTGATGGAACGCCTTCAGGAGAATCCTGCCCTTGGGCGACTTGCCTGCGGCAATACGCTCTGCCGGCGTTTCCAGTCCGTGGTCCACCGCGTTTCGGATCAGGTGGGTCAAGGGATCGCCGATCGCTTCGATGATCGACTTGTCGAGTTCGACATCCTCGCCCTCGACGACCAGGTCGCACTGCTTGCCCAGGGTGCCGCACAGGTCGCGGACGACGCGGGGGAACTTGCTGAAGACGGTTTCGACTACCTGGAGCCGCGTTTGCATCACGGCTTCCTGAATCTCGCTGGTCACCTGGTTCAGGCGTGCGGAGATCGAGTCGAGATTCCCGTTCGTCTTGCTGCCGACCGTCTGCAGCAACTGATTGCGGGAGAGAACCAGTTCTCCGGCCAGGTTCATCAAGTGGTCCAGGACGCGGACCGACACGCGGATGTTCGTTTCGGTCGCGGGGGTGTGCCCAGTTGGCCTAGTCGAATTGCCGCGGTCGGCTGTCTCGGTGGCCGAGACGCTGTCCGCGGGCGTCCGAACGTCATTGGCCGGCTCCGAGGCGGCCTCGGCCACGAACGTCTGGACCATATCGAGGGTCTTCTCGGTGTCGGCAGGCGGCGGCACCGGGACGGCCGTCTGCGCGCCGCTTGCGATGGATCGGAGGGCCGTCAGGTGCTCGGAGACATCGACATCCCCGGAGTTGTCGACGTTTTCGACCATCGCCCGAAGCGTGTCGGCGGCCCGCAGCAGTGCGTTGGTGATTCCCGCGTCGGGCGCCAACTCCCGGCTGCGAATCAGATTCAGGACGGTCTCCATCTCGTGCGAGAGGTCCTGGATGTTAGAGAGCTGCAGGAACCCGGCTGTGCCCTTGATCGAATGGACGGCACGAAAGACAGTGTTGACCAGCTCCTCGTCAATCGCGGCGCCATTGGCCTCGATCGCCAGCAACTGGCTTTCGATGTCGGCCAGATGGTCGCAAGATTCCGCTACGAATTCGTCAACGATTTGACGGTCGTTCATTGCTGTACTCCAGCGTCTTTGGTTGAGCGGTGATGTGGACGCCAGTCTCTCCGTTGCCGGCGTTCGCGGGTATTTACAGGATTTCCTCGATTTCTTGGCAGATGGCCGCGGCCGCTGCAGCCAAGTCGGCCTTTTCGACCAACGCGACTTCAACAGCCACGTCGCCCCAGTCGCAGGCGTAGGGGATGCAAACCGAGATGGCGTCCTGCGGGAATCCGAGCACGTGGTTCTTGCCGATGACCGTCATCGGAAGACTGACATCCAGGGCGAGGTGTTCCAGCTTGGCCTTGGCGGCGCCGGCGATAATGTTGGTCAGCTCGCCGACGGCGTCGGTCACGTCCCCGTTGATCTGAGCCGGCTGCTCGCCGAGCATCGCGCCGGTTGCCGACAGGGCGGCTTCCTGGCTGAGGCTCAGGACGACCGTGCCGCGGGCCTTCTTGGACGAGAGTCCAATAACGCCGCTCACTTCGTACTGCGGCTTGAGGCCCACTTTGGTGAACGTTTCACGCGGCGTCAGTTTGCAGTTCAACATGGCTTCGAATGTCGAGACTGCCGCAGTCAAAAAGTGATCGATGTACTCGGGATTCATTGTGGTTTGCCAGGATGCCGGCCGTCGGCCGCTGAGCTGGCCCCAAGGTGTGTGTGGCTCGGAGGGAATGCGCCTGTCACGCAAACAGGCGAGCTAGGGAAAGATAGGTTGCAAAATTGCCGCCGGTAGGCGTACTTTTCGCATGCCGCGTCGCAACCGCTGAATCGGCGTCCGTCGATGGAATCACTGGCGGTGCGGCGTGGAAGTCCATTCGGTGAAAGACCCGCAGGACGGAGAAGAGAACCGTCCTCGGAAAGCGGACGCACGGCACAGACCGCGTGCGTCAATCGCCTGGGATGCTGAGAGATGCCGAACGGCTTTCTGACGCGGCGGCCCTAGGAGATCCGCTTGCCCCAGCTCTCCTTCGGCGTCGCCTGGGGAACAAACTGGGGATGCCAGCCGCCATCGGAGCTGACGTTTGATTTCGCGGCGAGATGGTTATTGAGCATCGCGCGAAGTTTATCCTGATCGAACGGCTTCACCAAATAGTCGGTAGCGCCGGCGAAAATGGCGTCGGCGATCCGCTCCTTTTCGGCTTCGGTCGTGATCATGATGATCGGGACGGTGGAGCCTAGGGCACGAATCTCTCGGACCACCTCCAGCCCGCTCTTGTTGGGCATATTCCAATCCGTCAGCACAAGCTCAAAGTGCCCCGCTTTGAACAGGGCTACGGCCTGGTCGCCGTCCGATGCCTCCGTTGCCGACAGCACCCCAACGTCCTCCAGGAGACGTCGGATGATCTTCCTCATGACCCCAGAATCGTCGGCTAGCAAGACTTTCATAACCGCAGTCCTCGGAGCGTCGTCCCAGCCGTTGTCCGCGTTCGTTTACCTGGTGGCGAATCCCAGCCCATGCGGGGAGTCGCCCCAAGAACGAGGAACAGCCACTAATGCATAGGTTCCAAGTCAGGCGTTGTCAATTGCGAGGCTAGGGAAACGGCGAAAGATGAGAAAAAGACTCCGAGGACGTCGCCGGATGGCCTCGCTGAAAAGACAGTCGCACCCTACCGTTGGGGCGGTGCTTGGCGGTCATGGCGAAACGCCGTCGCCGGCTAGCGCTCCCGAACGGTCCCCATCCGGGCGGCCACGGCGGCCTTTCGTCCCAGACGTCCCGCGAGGCTCGAGAATTCCGAGCGGACCTCGGGCTCCACGCGGTCGAGTCTGGTAGCCAAAGATTGAACCTTGCTGGTGTTCAGCTCCGCGGTGCGCGATAGGCTGGAGACGAAACCAGCCGTCAGAAGAAAGTTGTTGTCGGCCGTCTGGCCCAGCAGGGGCGCAATCGTCTTTGTCAGCAATTCCGCGCCCGTCGGACCGACGCTCAGCAAGCAGTCGACGCGGCTAGTGACATAGTGGCGATCGTTGCTTTCGCGATCGTACCCCGTCCTGAGCACTAGCACACCACGGCCTTTAACGGAACGCGGCAGTAGCGGCCCGTCGTAGCTTCCTTCGAGGTAGATCACGTGTTTGTCGTTGCTGCGGTAAACGTATTTCAACGAGCCGGTGGCGCCTGCCGGCTCCGTGATTGCGAAGCGGTCTTCGCCGATCTGCCAGAGCTGAAGCCGGCTGGCTTTCAGGACCTCCCAAATGTTGACCACGACGTCTGGGTGCCGCACCAGAAAAAGGTACATGTCGGGGTCGCAGTCGATCGTTTTGGTGGGCAATCGCCGGAATATACTGACATTCGCTATCACGCCGCTGACCTTGGCGCGGTCGGCCGGCGAGAGCTCGTTCAATGGAATGGAACGGATGGCATCCTGGCGAGCGCGGTCACTCGTCGTGGCGCCGGAAGACGCGTGCCAGTCGGCGGCCGGTGTTGCAGCCCAAACGCCTGGGGCAGATGCGAGCAACAACGCCATCGCTGCCGCCAAGGAAATCGCCGTGGCGGCGATGCGGAACCTGCTTCTTATCAGTATGCCCAACGCTGGCATCCGGCTCGTGTATCGCATTCCCCCCCCAGGGAGCGCGGCGTCAGCCGCTACTCAGTAGATCCGAACAGGACTGTGGTACAGTTTTCCTGTTATTCGGCCTGGGAAGGCGTTGCGGGTCAGTGAAAAAATCGGAGTGTTGTTAAACGGGGTAATCTGCGATGCCGCGACGCAACCGGTACGCGTGCTGCCATGCTAACGCGGCCTTGCAACGCATCGCCCAATCGCTATACTGGAAGTTTTCCCCTGCGGACGATGGGGGGCATCGGCGTTTTCTGATTGTCGGGCGTCAATTCGTCCGATGATTCGACCGCCGACATAAGTGACGCATTCCTCGGTCCGCGATGCGAATCGGACGATGCCCTGACGGAGCCTTTAGCGATGGCCCAACAATGTGAAGTATGTGGGAAGAAGCCCGTGCTGGGCAATCAAGTCACCCATCGTGGTAAGGCGAAGTACCTCGGTGGCGTGGGAACCAAGGTGACTGGCATCAGCCGGCGCAAGTTCCGCCCCAACTTGCAGCGCGTCCACGTCAGCACGGCGAATGGCACCCACAAGACAATGTGCGTCTGTGCCCAGTGCCTGCGAAGCGGCGCGGTGACCAAGCGGGTCTACCAAACCCCCTTCAAGCTGCCGAAGAGCTAGTCGAACGATCTGCCGGCTATCGAATCACGCGTTCCTGCTGCGGGTGGACCGTCGGCACACGTGGTGTTACGATTGACGCAACCGTCGGCGCATCGCGCTGACGACCGACTCCCATGGCTATTTCCCGCGCGGAAGTCGAAAAGGTTGCGACATTGGCCAGGCTCCGCCTTTCCGATCGCGAGCTTGACCTGATGACTGGTCAGCTAGGGGAGATCCTCGGCTACGTCGATTTGCTTTCGGAGCTGGACACGACGAACGTCGAACCGATGGCCCATCCGCTCGATGTGGCGAACGTCTTCCGCGAGGATGTGGCCCAGCCCAGTCTGCCGCGAGACGCCGCTTTGGCGAATGCCCCGCGGACCGATGGCGAGTGCTACTTGGTGCCCGCCGTGCTTGCGGAAGAGCAGTGATCGCGGCGACATGCAGTCCGCTACTCGACTGCTTCTGTTGAGCCGCTCGAAGCTACCGCCTGGACCGACTGCCGCTGGATCTGTTTGCGCCGGGCGATCACTTGCGGATTCCCTTCCAGGTTCCGCATTTCCTCGCGAAGCTCCTGCGGGGTCATTCGGAGATCGCGTTCGTGCCGCCATCGCTGGTAGCCGTAGTCCACGATGGCGAGGATCGACAGTGCCACGCCCAGTTTTAGGCCGGTGGAAAACAGGAGTTGCGATAGTCCGCGCGCCAGGGCGGGGATCGGCAATGTGGCGAGCGCCAGCATCGCGTCCCGCTGCTGGTACAGCACCACGCCGCCGGCAGCGAGTACGGCAACTAATTTGAGGAGACCAAAGCTGAGTTGGGCCATGCCGGCGGCGGAGAAAACTCGCTGCCATCCGCGCGATGGGCTGATCCGGCCGAAGTCGGGAGTCACTCGCTGCGGCAGAAAGAGAAACCCCGTTTGCAGCACGTTGACGGCCACCCCTGCAAAACAAAGCATCCCCAGCACCGGCAGCATTCGAAGTCCCAGGCCCCACAGCACCGAGTTCCACTCGCTGGTGATCGTCGCGGCGTCGGTTGCGATCCAGGGCTGGCCGCCAAGCTGATTGCGGCAGTAATCCACGAGAAACCCCGCGACCGAGCCGCCGAAGGCCATTAGCACGGCGACACTCAGCAGCAACATCGCGGCGGAGCCGAGATCGTGGCTTTTTGCAACATGCCCTTCGCGGCGAGCTTGCTGCCGCCGATGCGGTGTGGGTTCCAGGGTTTTGTCGCTGGTGTAGTCGGACACGGTCGGTGGTCAGTGGGCTAGGACATCCATCGAGTTTGCAGTGGCGTCTTTAGGGCGTCGAGGATCGTTTCGAGCGTGGGCTCGATTTGGTTCTGGAAGGCCCAGCAAGCGGCGCCCAAACTCATGGCCAAGGCGGCAAAGGCGAGCATGGCGTTCACGCCGAAGCCCATTGTCAAGATATTTAGCTGGGGGAGCGTGCGGCCAATCAACCCGAGGGTCAAGGTTGTCAGCAACAGGGCGGCCATGGCGGGCGCGGCGGCGCGAATGCCCAACGCGAAACTTTGACCGACCAATGCGATGATCGCTTCCGAGACGGATTGGGGCCAAACGCCGCTGCCTGCCGGGAGAGCCTTGAACGTATCCAGCAGCCCGGCCATTACCATTCGATGGCCTCCAATGCAGAGAAAGACGCAAGCGGCCAACAGGAACAAGAGCCGGGAAAACTGCGGAACGTTTTCGTCGAGGCCTGGGTCGAACACCTCCGCGATTCCCAGGCCGCTCAGGCGTCCAATCAACTCGCCCGCTAGCGTCATGCTGTGAATCAGGATCAGCACCCCAAAACCTAGGCACGCCCCGATGCCGGCTTCGACGCTGAGCAGGAGCAGGTAGGTCACGGCGCTGTCGAGCGGGGCTATCGGCGTTTGCCATTGAGTCGGCGCAATGAGCAGCGTGAGCCCTGCGGCCAGCAACGCTCGGACTTGCAGCGGAACTGCATTGCCGCCGTAGATCGGGGCCGTCAGCACCAGTCCGGCCACCCGAGCAAAGACAAGCGTCAGTACGATGAAGCCGTCGCTGTTCATGCTGTCTAAAATCGGCCCGGGATGCCGCTAATCAACTCGCTCGTGTAATGCAGCATTTGGTTGATCAACCACGGCAACGTGAAGCTGAGGACCACAAACATAACAACGAGCTTCGGTACGAACACGACGCTCTGTTCCTGGACTTGAGTGAGCGCCTGCAAAAGGCCGACGACGAGTCCGACGATCAGCGCGGCCAGCAGCACCGGCGAGCCGATCAGCAGCATCATCCACAACGCCTGGCGTCCCAAGTCAATCGCGTCTTGTGCTTCCATGGGCGATTCGTTGAAGGCTTCCGTTGCCGTCCCAAGTCCAAAAAAGAGCCAAAGTCGAAGGCACACCTCTCGTCACGTGAACGCCTGAAAACTCTGCATCAGCATGCCGACGACCAGATGCCACCCATCGACGAGCACAAACAAGAGCAGTTTTAGCGGCAGCGAAACCAACGCCGGCGGGACCATCAGCATCCCCATCGACGTCATCACGCTGGCCACCACCATGTCGAGGATCACAAAGGGCAGGTAGATTTGAAATCCGATGAGGAACGCCGTTTTCAGCTCGCTGAGCATGAATGCCGGAGCGAGCGCTTGCAGCGGAACGTCGTCGTAGCTGTTCGGTCTCGGTTGCTTGGGCATGTAGCTCATCATGAGCCACACGTCCTCGGTGTTCCGCGTCCGCTCAATCTGCATGCTCATGAAGCGGCGGACTGGCGCGACGCCCGCCTTCCATGCCTGGTCCGCGGCGATCTCGTGCCGGGTGTAGGGTACAACGGCGTCGTCATAAACCTGTTTCCAGACGGGCGTCATCACCAGCAGCGTCAGAAACATGGCCAACGCGGTGATAACTTGCGTCGGAGGCAGATTCTGCGCCCCAATTGCCTGACGCAGCAAGCTCAACACGACCACGATGCGGACGAAGCACGTGGTCATCAGCAGCGCCGCTGGCGCGAGACTCAGCACCGTCAGAAGGACGACGACTTGTAGCGTCGATCCGAGTCCTTCGGGGCTGGTCCATGTCTTTGGTCCGCCGGCCAACGCATCGGTGACGTTGACGCTCGCCGGACGGTTTGCGGGCGTGCCGGCTGACTCGCCGGCCGCTGCCGCGGCGCCGCCGATGCTCAAGCAAAGGAGTGCCGCGGCGAGCCAAAGCGTGCGCCGACGCAGCCGGCAAGCTCCGTTGCCGCCGGCAGTGACCGGCCGCGGCACCGGCGCTCGCGGGGAAACGCCCCCTGCGGAGATTCTGACGTCATCCGGCATCGTTCTTCTCCGATCCCTGGGCGTTTCCGACGGCGTTCGGCTGCGTGTGCCGCGCGAGGCAGAGCGTCACGAGCCGTTCGACTTCGGCCGGATCCGTGATCTCGGTAAGCGTTTGGACGCCGGTCGCACTCGCGCAGACCAGAAGCAGCTTGTTGCCGCACCGAACGAGTTGAGCCTGTTGTCGGCTGGCCAGCGGCGCTCGACCAAGAACCGCGAATGCCTCAGGCGGCAGCGGCCCATGTCCCGGTGGCATTGAGCGGCGAACCAGCCAGATCACCACAAAAAAGATGGCCAAGACGATCGATAGGCCGATGACGAGTGTCACCGGCGATTGGGACTCGGTGATTCCCTTGCCGGATTCCGCTCGGCCCTTGCTGCTTGGCGGCGTAAGCGTTGGGGCGGTGGCTTTCTCCGCCGCCTGCGTCCCGGCGATGGCATCGGTAGCGCGTGCAGAAGCAGTCCCTTGGCCGCAGCAGCAGACCCAAACCAGCAGCGTCAGCCCAATGAAGCGCGCCATTGATCGCATTGTTCTAGCATCCTGCGAGTTCGACCACTCGGACGGCAACTTTGCCGTCCACCACCAGCAATTCGCCCTTGGCGACACGCCGGCCACCGACCATCAAGTCCAACGGTTCGCCAGCCAGCTTGTCCAGTGGGACCACTGAGCCGCTACGGAGTCGCCGCGATTCGCCGAGACCAATGCGTGTCCGGCCCAGCTCGACCCGCAGATCGAGCCGATCACTGTCGGCATCCGTTCGAGCGTTGGAAACAGACGCCTCGCCACGACCAAAGTTCTCGAGTGGGAAGGCGCTGGCCGATTGCGGCGATGGACCGTCGATCGAGGGCAGCGCAGCACACAGCGCTTGTTCGGCCGCGGTAAGCACGCTCGCTTGGTTATCCATTGCTCCGTTCCTTTTCGCAGCCATCGCGTCCTTTCCGTACTCATCCCGCTCCGCGTGATGCCCAATTTTGCCGGGCGGTGTTTTTTAGGCGGCTTTTGACGAACATATCTGGGCCGCAACCTCGTCGATCCGTTTCGCTTCGCGACGTTCCTCTTCCAGGCGGTATCGCTGTCGCTGACGCTCCCGGAGTTTTTCCAATGCTTTCGCGTTGCGGTCAGCTTCCAGGAGTGTCTCGCGACGCCGTTGTATCTCGCCAGCCAGCGTCTCGCGCTCTTGCCGCAATGCGTTTTCTTCCGTCTTCAAGACCGCCGCATAGCGCTCGGCATCGACCAATCGCTCAATGTTCAGTTCGCCATGCCCTAACGCCTGCCGTCGATCGGCCTGCAACCGCTCATATTCCGCCCCAAGCCGCGAAAGCCGTTCCCGAAGAGTTTCGTCCGCACAGAGCACCTCGGCGAGCCGCAGGCGGCACTGATCGCGCGTGTTCTGGCGAACCCTCAAGACAGCATCCAGACGAAAACGGAACTCGGCCATGGTTCTCCGCAAACGTGCGAAAGTCGCTGTGGCTTTGGTTGCGACTATTGCCCAATGTGCTCGCAGTACTTCTGATACAGTTTCAATAGCCCTTCTCGCGACTCGTCCGGCGTTGAGGGCTGGTCCACCGGTTGCCGCAGGTACCGATTGATGTCTTCTTGAAGATCGATCGCGGCATCAACCGTCTTGTTGCTGCCGCGGCGGTACGCGCCGATCGAGATCAGGTCCTCGTGGTCCCGGTAAGCAGCCAATAACTCACGGATCGCGCCGGCTGCGCGACGATGTTCTTCATTGGCCAGGTCGGGCATCAGCCGGCTGATGCTGCCGAGCATGTCGATGGCCGGCCAATGTCCCCGGACGCTGAGACTGCGAGACAGCCAAGTGTGACCATCGAGCAGCCCCCGAACGGTGTCGCTGATGGGCTCGTTCGGATCGTCGCCTTCGACAAGCACCGTGTAGAATGCGGTAATGCTGCCTTGCGGAGCGCGGCCGGCTCGTTCCACCAGTTTCGGCAGCAGGGCAAAGACGGACGGCGTGAACCCGCGAGCTGCGGGAGGTTCGCCGGCGGCCTGGCCAATTTCCCGTTGGGCCAACGCCAGCCTCGTCAGGGAGTCCATCAGCAGCAGCACGTTCTGCCCACGATCCCGGAAGTATTCGGCAACCGCCGTGGCCGTCGCCGCAGCCTGTGTTCGGACGATGGCAGGCTCGTTGCTGGCCGCGACGACGACGACGCTCCGCGCCAATCCGGCCGGTCCGAGATCTCGCTCGATAAACTCGCGAACCTCACGACCTCGCTCGCCGATCAAGGCGATAACGATGACGTCGGCGTCTGTGTATCGGGCCATCATTCCCAGCAGGACGCTTTTGCCAACGCCGGAGCCGGCGAAGATTCCCATCCGTTGGCCCTTGCCGCAACAGAGCAGTCCGTCGATTGCCCGAATGCCTGTGGCAAGCGGTTCGTCGATTCTTGGCCGACGACACGGTTCTGGCGGCGTTCGCCACAATGAGGTGCGGTCGCCAATCGCCGGCTGGGGCTTACCATCGATGGCACGACCCTCGGCGTCAATCACTCGGCCAAGCAACTCAGTGCCGACGCGGAGCCAGTGTGCGGTGCGGACAAGCCGAATCCGGTTTCCCCGACGGACGCCGGTGAGTTCTCCGAGAGGACAGAGAACGCTCAAGTCGTCGCGAAATCCCACGACCTCGGCCATGAGCGGAGGGCCCGCCTGACGCTCAATTTCGGCGACTGCCCCGACAGGCGCCGGAAACCCGGCCGCCGACACCGTGGTACCGGCTGTCTGGGCAACGCTTCCCCAAAGCGCCGTTGGCATGATGCGGTCGAGATGTTCGGTGACGTCAGGCATTCTGATGATCCGCGTTACGCGATCAATTCCTCTTCAATGCGTTTTAGTTGCGACTCGATCTGTTGGTCGATTGTGCCGAACCGCGTCTGGACGCGACAGCCGCCCTGGCTGATCGTTGCGTCGGAAACAACCTGAGCATCGCCCAATGCCGAGATGGCGGACATCACCGCTCGCACCTGCTCGCCAAGCGCGTCGTAGTCTTGCGGATTGAGTTGTAGGCGGATTTCGGGACTGCCCGCAGCCAATTGGAGCGCCTCGCGAACGAGGGACAGCGTAATTTCGGGCTCTTCGTGCAGCTCCCGGCGAATGATTTTGGCCGCAATCGCAGTCGAGAGCTTCACTGCGGCCGACTCCCAGTGGCAGAGCCACGCCTGCTTGGCCGCTTGCAGATCGGTGGCAGCCTGACGCAGCGCGGCGACGGCCGGCGAGGTCTTTTCGGCAACCATCCGCTCGACCTCGCTGACGGCGGCCTGACACCCGGCCTCGGCGGCCTCGCGGCGAATCGCGTCGGCCTCCTTGCGGGCCTCATCCACGAGGTGTGCGGCATCGATCCGCACCTTCTCCAGGCAATCGTTGGCCTGCGCGGCGATGTCCTCAAGGTTGAACGCCGTCGGCGGATGTTGTATCGCGTCGGCGGCTCGGATGATCGTGGCCATGAGTGGCTTCTGGCGATGTTCTTGAAAATGACCAAATGCTGTAGCGTCGTGCCCCCGGGATGCTGCATGCAAGCAGAGTGCACGGCACTAATTTCACGCGGCGGCACGCCCATTCGGCGCGGGTTCACCGAGTCGGCATCCTGATGCCAGGGCAGCCATCCGCTGCCTTGCGTCTTCCACTTCACTCAAACGGATGGGCTCCGGGTGAGCCAGTTTTCGACGCAGGCACTTCGCTTCCTTGCTCGGCAGGCAACCCAGTAGTCGCGACAAAACCGCCGGCGGCGCACCCAGGAGTGCGGCCTGAACAACGTCCGGACCCGCAGCGGCCACCACCGCCCGCAGGGTCCTGTCGTCGCATTGCGCGAGGTCGTCAAAGCTCATCGCGCGGCGGCCAAGCCGCTCGGCCAACGATTCGTCTGCCGTAGCCAAGTTGTCGAGAATCCGGCCCCGGGTTTCTCCGTCGCAGGCCGCGAGGATTTTGGCCGCCGACTCCGGTCCCGCCGCTCGACGCTCTCCGGCGTCCACTTGCTGCGACAGCCGACATTCCAACGCCCGCTCAACCTCCCGCACAGTCTCCGGGTCGACATCCTGCAAATCGGATAGCCGACGCACAACCTCGATCTGCAAGGCAGGCGTCAATCGAGCCAGCACGTCGCCGCCTTGTTCAGCGGGAAGATGCGAAAGCACCAGGGCAATTGTGCCAGGGCGTTCGTCGGCCAGCAACTGCGCTAGGCTGCTGTCCTCTGTGTCGCGCAAAAACTCGAATGGCGACGAAGGGGCATCGCGGTCGCCGTCGTCACGACCGGCCGAGAACAATGGACGCGGCTTCATTTCCGTCAGCTCGATGCCCGGCGCCGCGGCCTTCGGCAACATCGTTCCAATGCGGCAAAAGTCATCGATCACACGCTGACGCTCGTTGGCGTCGATGTCGCTGATCGCGGCAGCCGCTCGGCGAACCGACTCCGCTTGATCGGGCCCAAGTTGACTTAAGAGCGTTTCGGCGGCGCACGCGTCAAGGCTGCTGACCAGGACCGCCGCCTTACGCAAGCCCGCATCGACGTTGTCTGTCACCACGTCCATGAATCAACTCGCTCGTCCAATCCAGTTGCGAAGGATTCCCGCGGCCGTTTCGGGGTCGGCCTCGACCAGTTCTGAAAGTTGCCGCCGGATTGCAGGATCGGCTGTCTCACGCCAATGCGGCGACGGCACCCGAGACGGTTCCCGCCACGCGTCGTCGGCAGCGTTGCCGGCGTCTGTCATGGTCCCACATGGCGAGCTATCGTCGTGACGACTGCGGCGGAGCGAGAGCCAGAACCAGAAAAGTGACGCCAGAGCCAGCCCAAGCAGACTCAGGGGACGCCACGATGCCAAGAGCCAGCTCAACGCCTGTTGCGAAATGCCGTCCGGCACGTCGGCTGTCCGGAAGTCCTCGAACGTCGTCACCGCGACCTGTTCCGTGGCGTCCGCGGCCTGCTGCGTTGG
>JAJFUI010000085.1 GCA_021372555.1 Planctomycetaceae bacterium
ACAACCGCGCCGAGCGATTCCTCGCCGATCCGGAAATCCGGCAGATGCGGGCCGAAGCGGCCAGACGGTTTCGCCTCCTCTGCAAATCGCGGCTTAACCCCGATACGTTGGGCGTCTTGGGGCTGCTTGGCATCGATGGACTGCCACCGGCCTTGGCCGACGACGTCATTTTCTGGAGCGATCTGCTCGTCAGTCAGCCCTGCGCGTTTTTTATCACCGACTTCGGAAGCGATGCCGCTGCCTCGTCAGAAATCAACGGTTGCGCCGTCATCAACATTGGCGACTCCCAGAAGCACGTCGCGGCCATGCTGACACGCTACAAAGCAATGGCCGGCGGCGCCATCAAGGAGACCACCGTGGACGGCAACACGGAATATAGCCTAATAGCTGGCAGCACGCCGGTTCGCTGGTCGCTCCGAGAACGGCACCTCATCATCACCTGCGGCAATGAAACACCGTCGCAAGTCGCCAAGCGCATGAAGGGCCGGGAGCCAGAATGGCTGGCCGCAATCGCGCGACAACTGCCCGTTGAGCGTCGCGCAGCGGTCGTTCGGATCAACCCGCAGCCATTCTTCGACGCAGTGGAGGACGCCGCAACGATCAAGAAGACGGGCCTTGATCACATTCGCTACATCACGCTCGTCACAGGCCTAGACCGCGAGGACTTTGTGAGCCGAGTGCTTGTCGAAACCGATCCTGCTCGCTGGGAGAAGCTTATCGCCCGACCGCTCGCCCCGGCCGACCTGGCCGTTGTGCCCGGCGATGCCACATTGAGTCTCGCCGTCAACATCGAGCCGGCCTGCTTGCTCACGAACCTTGCCTCGCTGCAAGAGACCTCAAACACTGTCCACGGTGAAGCCAAGTCGAACTCCGGCGCCGCCGATGGGCTGATGTCTCTGGCCACGGGCGATGTGTCCGGCGCAGGCAGCCTCGTCGGCCGGTCGTTCACCACCAACTTCAAATTCGACAAGGAATTGTCCCAGGCCATGACCGCATCGCTGGGCGACGCTTGGCGACTCTACACGTCACCCAGCGAAGGCTCCCTCGGACTGGTCAACATCACCGGCGTCGTGCATGTCAACGACCGCGATCGGCTTGCCCGCGCGTTCGATGCCTTGGCCGCGCGAAAGCCGCCCGAGCCGGCGTCGAAGCCGACCGCTGGCCGCAAGTCAGGGTCCGGTTCCGCTAAGGACGACAAGTCGAATGCGACTGAGCCCGCCGAACTACTCGTCCGGAAGTCGCGGTTTGCGGACCACGACGTCTATCTCTTCCATCGCTCCGACAAGAGCGCCGCCACGTTGGTGGCATGCTGCATCGTCGGCAGCGAACTGGTTTGCTCGGCCTCGCCGCAAAACGTCAAAGCCTATCTGCTCCGCCAGCCTGGCCAGCCGTCACTCGCCGACGAGCCGGCGGTCAAGGAAGCGCTTTCGGCCAAACGTCCGCCATCGCTGATTTGCTACGAGGACTCGCGAGAGATGTTCCGGCTCACGTATCCGCTGATGCAGTGCGCCGTGAACGTGCTGGCCACGAATGTCGGCCTGCATGCGGGCGGCCCCGACCCGATGTTGTTGCCAGCCGCGCCGACCGTGGCAAAATACCTTCGCCCGGCCGTCAGCACCATCACGCTGACGCCGCAAGGCGTGGAAGCCACGATTCACCAAAGCCTTCCGAACGGCAACCTTGGCTCGCTGTTGTACCTCGTCGCGTGCTCTTCCCTGCCCGAGAACCCAGACGCTTGGACCGGTGAAGCCACCGCTAAAACCGCGACGGCCGAAACAACCTCCGAAGAAAAACGGCCGACCATCAAGTTCTTGACTTTCAGCGAGAAGGAAGGCCCCTGCGCCGAACTCGCCGCGTTCAGCTTGTCGGGCGGTCAAAAAGTCACCGCCGAACTCGGCAAAAACATCCACGGCGTCTGCACGTTCCAATGCGAGGAGTTTTTCGGCAAGCCGATGCTCAACGCCAACATCTCGTTGAAGAACAACTCGAAAGAACACCTTGCCTGTCAATATTACGCTGCCTTCTTCGACAAGGCCGGCAAGCTGGTTGGCTGCACCGGCCAGGGCAACCTTGACTTCGGGCTCGCCCCTGGCGCCCAGACATCGTTCGGCAGTTGCCTGATTTTCCTGCCGATAGAACAGATGCAAAGAATCGCCAGCTACAAGGTGCGCCTTTACGAGGCAAAGATTCTGCGTGAAGAAAAGAGTGAGCCCGTCCACGGTGACAAGAAAGCAGTGACGCCGTTAGGCACATTTGGCGCCGACCAAACGCCACTGCAACGCGGCTTGGCAGCGGTCCACGCGGAGCGTTACGAGGAGGCCATTCCCCTGCTAACGGAAGCTCTGCGACTCGATCCAACGCGTACCGAAGCGCTTCGTGCTCGCGGCGATGCCTATCACGCGACCAGCGACTACAAGAAGGCGGTCATTGACTACAGCGAGGCGATTCGTCTGGAGCCAAACGCCGCTGCCGGGTACTGGCACCGTGGTCTTTCCTTTCTGAGACTGCGCGAGTTATCACGGGCACTCAGTGACTGTGCCGACTCAATTCGCCTCGAACCGAAGGAGCCGGGTGGATATTATGTTCGAGGCCTCGTTCACCAGGATCGCGGCGACCTTGGGAAAGCGGTCGGCGACTTTACAACCGCGATCCAACTTAATGGGAGGATCCCTGGCCCGTTTTTGCACCGGGCTCAGTGTCTTGCCGACCAGGAGCAATACGCCACCGCCATAAAGGATTTTACAACGGTAATCGAGATCGACCACGGCAACGCCCGGGCATATCGCGGTCGGGCCCGCGCCCGCTATGGACAGAAAGAGTACGCAAAAGCGATGGCAGATTGCACGGAAGGCTTGCGATTAGAGCCTCGGGACGCCACTCTTTACCGATATCGTGCCGGCATCCATGAGGCCCTCGGAGACCACGACAAAGCGGTCGCCGACGTCACAGAGAGTATTTCGCTTGCCCCCCAAGACGCCAGGAGCTATCTCCTTCGAGGATGTGTTTATTTGAGGACGCGCAACGCCGCCAAGGCAGCAATAGGCGATTTCTCAAAGGTCATCTCGCTGGAACCGCAGAATGCGATGGCATATCAACTCCGCGGCGAGGTCAACAATGCGATAGGCGCTCATGAAGCAGCGATCGCTGACTACACCCAAGCCATTAAACTCCGTCCCGAAGGCGTGGAGGCGTACAGGGCTCGGAGTTCGGTCTACCGAGCAATGGGAAAGATCGACGAGGCCATCGCCGATCTGGATGCCGCCATCCGGCTGGCGGAACAAAAGCGATCACAAAGTACGAAATCACACGGCGGCAGTTGACTCAGTTGGGGCGGCAGTTGTACTGCCGACCCGCGCGTTACAGTTGCAACTCCACCTCGGCCGCGACCAACCTAAGTTGGGGCGGCAGTTGCACTGCCGACCCGCGCGCTACAGCCGCAACTCCACCTCGGCCGCGACCAACCTAAGTTGGGGCGGCAGTTGTACTGCCGACCCGCGCGATCCAGCCGCCACTCCGGCTTGGCCGCAACCGGTCGAACAACCCCCTGCGCCCGTGCGCCTCGCCGACTCCCGGGGCGTAGCGCCCAATCATTGACCGGTACCGAGCGGTTTGGTAGCTTTCTGGGCATGGCACACTTTCGAACAATGTCGCGAACGCCCGACCTCGCGGTCACGGGGGTGCTGCTGACATTGGAGGCCTGTCTGCTGCTATCCTATCATTTCTGCTGGTTCGGTCTCAGCGACAGGAAAGGCTGGGCAGCGATGATCGCTATGACGGCGATTGGCCTGCCGGTTTTGTTGGCGCTATTGTGGCTTGTCGCATCGCTTGTTCTGCGACGACGGTTTCAGTACAGCATCGGTTCGATGCTGTTGTTTGTGATGGCCGTCGCTGTGGCGTGCAGTGTACTGGCGTCTGAACTGCGACGGGAGAGAATCCAGTGGGATTTGGCGTGGGCGATCAAAAAGGCGGGCGGCGGTGTGGCGGCCGAGCGCACCTTGCTCGGCAGGCTTTTACGGGACGATTCCTTCGTGGAAATAGAAGGTGTATTCCTTGAGGCGACGCGTCACACTGATGACGCGATGATCTATCTTGAACGGCTGGGACAACTCGATAGGCTGTACCTCGGAAAGAGCGACGTCAGTGACGCGGGGCTGGTTCATCTTCGTGGGTTGAAGCGACTTCGTCTCCTATGGCTCAATGACACCGGAATTACGAACGCGGGGTTGCGCAACGTCGGGGAGTTGCACCAACTCAAGTTTCTGAGACTCGACGGGACCAAATGCACCGATGCTGGTCTGCTGCACATCCGAGGTTTGACGCAGCTGGTCGTGCTGTCGCTCGACAACACCGAAGTCGGAGATCGGGGGCTGACGCACCTGGAAGGAATGAAGCAACTCGATACATTGCATTTGAACAATACTCAGGTTACTGACGCTGGCTTGGCACATGTTTATGGTCTGAAAAGCCTTACGGAAGTGACCGCCCACGGAACGAAAATTACGAAGCAAGGCGCAGACGGACTTCAGCAAGTACGACCATCCTGCGAGATTTTCCACTGACTGTGCTGGCCCCGCGTGTCTCGACTTGAGGGACGCGGCCGGCGGGCTGGAAGGCGGGACACCCTAATCACCGCAGCGGATTCGACACGGGGACGAAACTGGCTTTACTCAAGCAGCAAGTGGGTTACCAGAACCCTGCGGCTTGCCGCCTAAGTGGTTGCAGCGAGATTGTCGCGTGAGCGCAAAATCCCTCGCCCCGGGAGGCGTGAGCGACAAAGCCAGTGGCTGTTGCCACGGTTCGCTCAGCTCTCTCGCCGGATATCGAGAATCTCGAACCGAAGCGTCCCTTGAGGAACGGCGATCTCCACCCGATCCCCGATCTTCTTCCCGACCAGGCCTTGGGCCAATGGGCTGGTAATGAGGATCTTCCCCGTGTCGTAGTCCTCCTCCCCGGCCCCGACGAGCGTGAATTCTTCCTCGTCGTCGAAACTGAGGTCCTTGACTCGCACGGTCGCGCCAAACGCCACCTCGCCCTTTGGCATTTGCGCCGGGTCGAGCAGAATCGCCCGCGAAAGCTTGTCGCGGAGCAGATTGATCCGCGCCATCATCAAGCCCTGGCTCTCTCGGGCGCCATGATATTCGGCGTTCTCACTCAGATCGCCCTCGGCCCGAGCGGTGGCCAACCGCTCCAGAATTTTCGGCAGCTCCACGGTATTTAATTGGTCCAGGTCGGCTTTGATCTTGTCGTACCCGGCCCGAGTCATCGGAATACGATCGGACATCTTTCACTCCGGCGCAAAAAAGGACGACCCCCACGTTGTGGAGGTCGCCAATGTCTCGAAACCTGTTAGAAAGTGGAGCGGAGGAGGGTCGAACTCCCGACCTCTGCATTGCGAACGCAGCGCTCTCCCAACTGAGCTACCGCCCCAGCACACGCTCCCAATTCTACATGCTAATTGCCCGGTTCGCAAGCGGGGTCGCGACGACCCCATGGCTTGCCTGCTATGTCCCAGCACCTCCCAAAATTGACGCCGCCGCAGCCATCGGATACCATGGTTTGCCACGTCGATCGGGTGAAGGCCGCGATGCCTCAGAATTTGCAACAACTTGCTACCCGGCTGCTGGCGGGCGAACTGACCGTCGAGCAGTTTGTCAGCCAGATTCGGTCCGCCATGACCGCCGATGTCGGCGACGCACAAGTCGATCTCGATCGTCACCGCCGTTGCGGGTTCCCCGAGGTAGTTTTTGCAGAAGGCAAGACGGTCGCCGCGATGGAGCGGATTTTTGCCGCCCTCTTGGACCACGGCGCCGATGTCTTGGCCACCCGCATGTCGCCTGAGCAGGCCACCGGTCTCGCAACGGCTTTCCCCGCCGGGTGCTACAACCCCGTCGCGCGAACGTTCCGAGTCTCGAACGGCAAGTCGCGCCACCACGGCAACGGCGGAAAGGTCGTAATCGTCACCGCCGGCACCAGCGATTTGCCCGTCGCCGAGGAAGCTCGCGAAACCGCCCTTTGGACCGGCGCGACCGTTGTCATGCTCCAGGACGTTGGCGTGGCAGGGCCGCATCGGTTAGCCGCACACCTGCCGCTGTTGAAGGAGGCTGACGCGGTGGTCGTTGTCGCCGGCATGGAGGGCGCGCTGCCGAGCGTCGTCGGCGGCTGGGTCGCTTGCCCGGTGATCGCTGTGCCCACTAGCGTCGGTTACGGCGCGAGCTTCGGTGGCATCGCCGCCCTGCTCGGCATGCTCAACAGTTGCGCCGCCAACGTCACCGTGGTCAACATCGACGCCGGCTTCAAAGCCGGTTACGTCGCGGGACTGATTGCCAAGAACGTCGCAAGTGCCAGAGCCAAAGGCACGTGAACGCGCCACGGAGACGCCGATACGTTCACTTAGGTAGACTACGTGGCGCGGCTGTCGAACTCGGTCTGCAAATGCTTTCGGCGGGTTTTCAAAGAACGAACGGGCAACGGTTTCTTTTGCCGTGATGAACGAGATGCTACCGGCCGACCACGATAAGCGGAATGCGCTGCGGCGTGCTGGAAGCGGAGTACGGCGGTAGGCCGCTGGTTACGTCTGCCGAGTGTTTCACGCCGCCCGCCAGGCGAGATCTCTGGTTGTCTTGGGAAACCCATGTTTCCCTCGCGAGACGTATTTCAGGATTCGGATGGGCGTGGAACAATGTCGGTTGCGCAGCGAGACAGCAAGACGATGCTGGCAACTCTTCAATGGCCTTGCAAGTCGCTCGACGTCGTGCGACCACCGCGTCATGCCCATCCAGCTTTTGTTGATCGAAGACGACCCGAGCGATGCGTGGTTTTTGCGGCGCATGCTCGAGAGCCAATATGCCGGTCAATACGCCATTACCACCGCGACCACCTTGCGTGAAGCGCTTGCGGCGATTGGGCAACGGCCGTTTGACGCGGCGGTGGTCGATCTTTCGCTGCCCGATTCGCAAGGACTCGAAACGATCGAGCGACTGGTCGAGACAACGCCCGGCTTGCCGATTGTCGTGCTGAGCGGCTTGGCCGACGAAAAAATCGCCATGGAGGCGATGCGTCTTGGCGCGGAAGACTATCTGCTGAAAGGGCGGATCGACGCGCAGACGGTCGGTCGGGCGATTCGCTATGCCATGAATCGAAAGCTGGCGGCCGAGGCCCTGCGCGAAAGCGAGGAACGACTCCGGCTGGCGATTGACGCGATCGGGGGCGGCAACTACACGTTCGACTTCGCCTCGAAGGAGGCGCATTTTTCCCCGGAACTGAAGGTGCTGTTTGGCCTTCGCCCCGACGAAGCTCTGCTGTGGGACGCGGACAAGCTACCGGTCGCGATTCATCCGGAGGATCGGCAAAACTTCGTTGCGGTGCGCGAGGCGGGAAACAACCCTCTCGGCACCGGGCTCTTTCGATTGGAATTTCGCATCTTCCATACCGACGGCGGCATTCGGTGGCTGCAGGTCAACGGCCGGACCGAATTCACCGGCGAAAGCGGTGAACGGCGCCCGCGCCGCACGGCCGGTGTGGTGATCGACATCACCGACAAAAAGCGAGCCGAGAGCGCACTGCTGAAATCGGAAGCAAGATACCGCGCGGTCGTGGAGACGGCCCGGGAGGGAATCGCGATCGTCGATCCCCAGGAGAACATCGTCTTCGTAAACCAGGCGTTTGCTGACATGCTTGGCTGCGAACGGGAGGAGATGGCGGGGCTTAATCTCCAGTCTTTCGCGGCCAAGAATGAGTTCGCTCGGTACGAGGACGACACGGCTGTTCGCCGCCAGCGGAGGCCATCCCAGTACAAAACGACGTTGCGCCACAAATCTGGTGAACCGAGAAGACTTAGCGTCTCGTCGAACCCTCTCACGGATGAGCACGGGAGCTTCATCGGCTCGATCGGCCTCGTCACCGACATTACCGATCGCGAGCGGGCCGAAGCGGCGTTGCGAGCTTCGGAGGCGAAATATCGGCAGTTGCATGAGACGATGCGCGACGCCTTCGTCGGCGTCGCCTTGGATGGCCGAATCGTCGAATGCAACAAGACGTACGCGGATATGCTCGGATACACGCGTGAAGAGTTGTGCGCGCTGACGTATATGGATTTCACGCCCGAGAAGTGGCATTCGATGCAGGCCGACATTATCAAGAGCCAAGTGGTGCCGCGGGGTTATTCCGACATTTTTGAAAAGGAGTATCGGAGAAAGGACGGCACAGTCTTTCCCGTGGAATTACGGCTTGTCCTGCTGCGGGACGATGCCGGCCAGCCGCAAAAGACCTGGGGCATTGTCCGCGACATTACCGATCGCAAGCTGGCCGAGGAGTCGTTGCGCCAGAGCGAAGACCGCTATCACTCCCTGTTCAACATGATGATCGAGGGATTCGCCGTCCATGACATTCTGTATGACGACGACGGGCGGCCCTGCGATTATCGCTTCGTCGACGTAAATCCGGCGTTTGAGCAACTAACCGCACTGAAGAGAGCGGACATCATCGGCAAGCGGGTTCGCGAGGTGATGCCCGCGACGGAGTTCTATTGGATTGAAGATTACGGCCGCGTTGCCGCGTCGGGCGAGCCGCTTCATAAGGAGAGCTACTCTTCCTCTCTGGGACGCTGGTACGAAGTCTTGGCCTATCGAACATCCCCTGGCCGGTTTGCCGTGATCTTCTCCGACGTCACGGAGCGAAGGCGAAGCCAGGAGGCGCTGCGGGAGAGCGAGGAGCGACTCCGCAGCGTCATCGAGGCATCGCCGGACGCCATTGCGGTCGTTAATTTGGATGGCACGATTCTCATGGCCAGTCAGGAGGCCGCACGGCTCTTCGGATTCGACAGCGTTGAGCAAGCGGTGTCTACGAACACCTGCGCTTTCGACCTTGTGATAGCCGAGGAGCGCGGACGCGTAAGGGAAAACGTCGCAAAGCTGATCGAGCTCGGCGTTCTCCGAGACATCGAGTACTGTGGATGTCGGCGCGATGGGAGTCAGTTTCCGATCGAAATCAGCGGTTCGCTCCAAAGGGATGCACACGGCAGCCCTAAGGCGATAATTATCGTGCTTCGGGATATCACGGAACGCAAGCGGGCACAGCAACTTCTGGAAGACGCCAGCCGCGCGAAAAGCGAGTTCTTGGCCAACATGAGTCACGAAATTCGCACGCCCATGACCGCCATCCTTGGCTTCACCGACTTGCTGGCCGCGCCTGGCTCGTCGCTGGGCGAGCAGTGCGAATGCATCGCGGGAATCCGTAAGAACGGAGAATCGCTGCTGAGTCTGATCGGTGATATTCTCGACTTATCGAAAATCGAAGCCGAGAAGCTGACGATCGCGACGAAGTCCTGCCCGCTGCAGCGGATCATTGACGATGTCGTGTCCGTGATTCGGGTTGAGACCGACAAGAAGAAGCTGTCGCTCAAGACGGACTATCAGTTTCCGCTTCCGGAGACGATCCATACGGATGAGTTACGTCTCCGCCAAATCCTGCTGAACCTGGCAGGCAATGCGGTGAAGTTCACATCGCAAGGCGGCATCCGCATCAGCGTCAGTTGCGAGCGGAAAGCCGGCAATCGAGCCCAAGTGCGGTTCGCCGTGTCCGACACCGGGATCGGCATCTCGGCCGATAAGCTCGGTGGCCTCTTCCAGCCATTTACGCAGATCGATGGCTCGGCCAGTCGACGCTACGGTGGCACGGGATTGGGCTTGGCGATCTCGAAACGCTTGGCCGAGGCCCTGGGCGGTGATATCGAGGTCACGAGCGAATTGGGCAAGGGAAGTACGTTTACGGCGACGATCGATCCTGGCTCGCTCGACAATGTTCGCATGCTGCAATCACAGGAGCCCATTCGGCCGCTAACGCGGACGCCCTCACAGCGGACCTCGTTGCCGGCGCTTAGCGGGCGTCTTCTGCTGGCTGAGGACGACCCGAGCATCCAGCGGATCGTTTCCCTACTCTTGGGAAAGATGGGCCTGGAGGTCACCGTGGCCGAAACCGGCCGAATTGCCTGTGAAAAGGCCGATCTGTCGAAGACCGCCGGACGTCCCTACGACCTGATCCTCATGGACATGCAAATGCCGCAGATGGACGGCTACGAAGCGACGCGATGGCTGCGCAGACACGACTGGCAAGGGCCCATCGTGGCGCTGACCGCTCATGCGATGGTCGGCGATCGTGAAAAGTGCCTGGCCGCCGGCTGCAACGACTATATTCCGAAGCCGATGATCATCACCGAGCTGCGAGGTCTGCTGGCGCCGTACTTGAGCGTCACGCGGTCTGCTTGAGATCGTCGAAGTGAATCTCGTAGAGCCGGCGGTAAAGCGAGCAGCGGCTCAGAAGCTCTTCGTGGCTGCCGACATCGAGGATTCGCCCCGCTTGCATCACGACGATGCGGTCCGCCAACGATAGCACCGCGAGGCGGTGGGTAATGAGGATCGTCGTCCGGTTCTGGGTGAACTTTTCCAAGACCTGCTGAATCGCTTGTTCGCTCTCCAGATCCACTTGGCTGGTGGCCTCGTCGAGGATCAGGATGGCCGGATCGCGAAGGATCGCCCTGGCCAGGGCAATTCGCTGCCGCTGGCCGCCGGAGAGCCGGGCGCCCAACGCTCCGGCGGATGTTTCGTAACCGTTGGGCAGTTCCTGCTCGATAAAGCGATGGGCGTGGGCCTGCTTCGCGGCGGCAATCACTTGCTCGGGCGTGGCATTGGGCGTGCCGTAGCGGATGTTGTTGAAGATCGTGTCGTCGAAGAGCATCGTCTCCTGAGTGACCACTCCGATTTGCCTCCGAAGGTCCCGGAGCCGCATTTTAGGCAGCGGGACACCGTCGAGCTTGACGACGCCGGACGTGGGATCGGCGAAACGCGGAATCAGGTTGGCCAGGGTGCTCTTGCCGCAACCGTTCGGACCGACAATGGCAATGGTCTCGCCAAAGGCAATCTTGAGGCTCAGGTCCTCGATGACCTGCTTGCCCGGCTGGTAAGCGAAGCTAATCTTCTCGAACGTCAGGTCGCGGTGGTGGCGACTGGCGGGGGCCGGCTGCTTTGGGTCGCGAATCGAGGGCTCGCGGTCGAGCCGCGCGAAGATGCGATCCGACGCGGCAAAGCCCGCCTGAAGGTTGCTGAAAATATCCGACATCTTCCGCAACGGATCGGCCATGCCGGCCAGCATGGCGAAGAAGGTCAGCATGGCCCCTTGGTTCAGCGGTCCATCGGTGAGCGGGATGCCCAGAAGCGTCGTTTGGCGAGAGAAGATCAGCCAGCCGCCGGCAACCATGACCAGCGAGATCGTGATGATGCCCATCACTTCGGTCATGGGGTGGCTCAGCGAATCGTAGCGAGCGATGCCCATTGCCTTGTGATAGTACCGCTTGTTGTTGTCGTGGAAGCGTTTCCGCTCCTGCTGCTCGTTCGTGAAAGCTTTGACGATTTTGATGCTGCGAAACGTTTCTTCGAGGGTGCCGTAGAGGAGCGATATCTCCTCCATCGCGCGGCGGTTAGCCCGCTTGAGCATCTTGGCCAGCCATCGGATCGAAAAGGCCGCCAGCGGCGTGACGATCAGCGTCAGCAGCAGGAGACGCCAACAGATGATGGCCGCGCCGACGAGGCAGGCGATTGCCTTCAGCGGTTCGCGGACCAGCTTGCCGAAGAGCGAATCGAGGCCCCCGGCCACCTGGTTCATGTCGTTGGTGAAGCGGCTCATCAGGTCGGCGGTGCCGTCTTCGCCGAAGGTAGCCAAATCCATCCGCAACGTGCGGCGGTAGAAGAGCTTTCGCAGGTCGAACACCGCCCTTTGCGAGAGCCGGGCCACGAGCAGATTGTTGATCACCAAAAACACGTCCTTGATGAGCGTTCCGACGACAAGAACCAGCGTCACCAGCACAAGCGTGCGAAAGGGCGTCTGCGGCAGGTAGCGATTGATGTAAGGCTTGATGGCCACGTAGCGTTCGAGGCCCTTGGTCGCGGCTGCGAGTTCCGCTTGACCATTCGCCAAGTCCCACTGCAGGTTTCGCTTTTTGGCGGCCGACTGATCGTCAGCACCCTCGTCCGCCAGTTTCCGCAACCGGTCGACGTTTGCCGTCTGCGCCGCAACGGCCACCCGGCTTTCGCCGATCTTCTCATCGATCCATTGGTGCATCGACTTGTTTTTGAAGACCACTTCGACGACCGGGTAGACGGCGCCGATGTTGGCTCCCCAGAAAACCGCCACCAACAGCGCGGACACGACCGAGGCTGCAAAGGTGATCTTGTAGCGGATGGCCATCCGCACGACGCGTGAGAAATTCATGGCAGAACTTTTAGCAAATTCCGCCGACCGGGCCAAGAGGGATAAGGGCGGCGTCGATGCCGGCAAAACAGAATGGAAAAGACGCCCGGCCAGCCGCAGCGCGAAGATGGGAGAACTGCGGCTCTTGGAAAGCCGCGATCACCGCAATCAGCCGCCCGGCTTTTTCATGCCGAGGCTATGCAGGACCAGCACCGAGCCGACGGAGATCAGCGACCAGCCGAGCCAATCCGGAGGACGGCAGACCTTTTTCGCGGGCGGCTTGTCGGACTGCGTGGCGGTCTGGATGGCCGAATTGACCGCGGCCAAGGGGTGGCCCGTCCGCTCCGCCAGAAACTGGGTGAAGTCGGGCGTTAACTCGAACGATTCGACCATCTTGAACTGCGCGCCGAGCATCAGGCACAGCAGGCCCGCGAAAAAGAACTGGTTTCGCGTTAGATCCATGGTCGCACCTCGATCGACTTAGGGGACGGACGACGTTCTCGGGTCAAAGCTCGCCTCAGGGCCGGACCAGTTGCCGAAAACCTCCACCGTCTCCTCAACGCTCGGTGAACGGTTACCGTTTCCTCTTGTGTATCGAGCCGGGACTGCAGCCGTCTGCAGCAGGGCGGCGGTTATTCGGGAAATGCCGGGCCGCAAACAACGCCTGGCGCGATGCTGACGAATGTGCCGGATCAGGGGACCGTCGAGACACCGCATTTGTCACCTCAGGCTGTCCTATATTTGAATGCGGAAAACGCAATGCGATCTCGCATTGCGCGGAGTTTCGTGGGGCAAAACTGAGAGAGCGGGCCATGGGACGACGCGTTCTGATTGTCGACGATTCGGCGCTGATGCGCCGCCTGATGCGAGAAACCCTCGTGGCGGACGGCTGGGACGTCGTCGGCGAAGCGGCGGACGGACATGAAGCCGCGGAGAAATATAACGAGCTCTGGCCGGACGCCGTCACGATGGACATGATCATGCCTGGCACCGATGGCGTTCAGGCGCTCCGCGAGATCCTCGAAATCAACCCTAACGCCCGAGTCGTGGTCGTCAGCTCGTTAAACCAGACGAAACTCATCTCCGAGGCAGTCCGGGCCGGGGCGGAGGACTTCCTTGCGAAGCCGTTCATGCCCGAGCAGTTGCAGGAGACGCTGCGGGCGTGCGTGGAAACTCCGCCGCAGCCATAGTTTAGCCCGCATCCCCTTCTCATGCGGGTGCAGCGCCCACCTCTTGCGGTCGTGGGTGATTTCTGCTACGGTTTGCTGGACTAATTTGGGGTAGTAGACTCCGCGCCGAGGCCAATTAGTGTCTGCGCGACGATCCTGCGCTGCATTGCTGGGCATTACGGCGCTGACGGTCTGCGCATGCGTCGGCGCGTCAAACGTCCACGCGGCGACGAGCACGACGGCTGTCGACCCGGAGCAACGGCTTTACGCCCCAGAGGTTTGGCGGCTTCCGCCGGTCGAGCAGCCGGTGGTTCCGCCGGCGCTTGCGGTTACGCCGGCCGAGATGGTATGCGATCCTTCGGCATCGGACGAGCCCCCGGCTTCCAATGCCCCGCTGTCGCTTTCCGGCATTTTGTCGAACGGCTCGCGGCTAGCCTCCAACCTCGAGGCAGAGCGGCCAAAGCGACTTTGGGAAGGAGCCTTCGATCTTGGCGTCGATGGCGCCGAGGGCAATAGTGAGACGTTCAACTTACATGCCGGCTTCCATGCCAACCGAAAGGCCGCAAACAACACGCTGACAGTCAACTTGGACTATAACAAGGCCACGGCCAAAACCGTGAACACCACGAACCGCGCGTTTTTCGACGGACGCTTCGAGCGGCTGATCGGCGAGTCGCGCTGGTCTTGGTTCGTTCACGAGACGGCAGAATACGACGAGTTCCAGTCGTTCAACGTTCGCGACAGCTCGGATGCCGGTATTGGCTATCGGCTAATCAAGGATGAAAATGGCACGCTCATTGGTCGCGTCGGCAGTGGTTTCTCGCACACCTTCGGCGGTCCGGAGGATGGGCACTACACGCCAGAGGCCGTTTTTGGACTCCAACTCGAGCGGCAGCTTAGTCGACGGCAGAAGATTTATGGCGTCGTGGAACACGCGCCGGACCTGACGGGTTTCGCCCGTTTCCGAATGCGCGTGCAAGCTGCTTGGGAGCTTCTTTTGGACGAGGAAAAGAACCTCAGCCTCCGGATGGGGGTTCTGGACCTCTATGACAGCGACCCAAACGGAGCCCGGCCGAACGACGTGGATTACGCCTTGACGCTGTTGTGGAAGTTCTAGCGGTGTTGCATTTGCCAGGTGAAATCGCCATCGAAGGGAGGCGATTTTCCGGCGTCGGCAGCGTTTGGGAGCCGGATGGGCAAAGGCGTCGGTTCGTACAATTGAGAGGGTTAGATTCTTCATGTCCATCGCTATAGAAGATTGCGAGCAGAGCGGCACGTCCTTGTCGGCGGATCTGTATGAGCCGGACCGCGAGGACGGACGCGGTGCGACCTACTCTCGAAGTTTCCTCGCCCTGGTGGCCACCCAGTTCTTTGTGGCACTCAACGACAACATGTTCCGCTGGCTGGTCGTGCCGATCGGCAGCGAGCTTTTTGGCTCGAAAGAGAGGGCCGTGTCGCTGGGCGGGGCCTGCTTTATTCTTCCGTTCCTGGTGTTTGCTGCGCCGGCCGGCTATTTGGCCGACCGATTCAGCAAGCGGAACGTGATGGTGGTGTGCAAGGTAATCGAGATCCTCGTGCTTTGCCTCGGCATTGCGGCGATTCTGGCTCAAAACGCCTACCTGATGTTTGTCGTACTGTTCCTGCTCGGCGTGCAAGCCTCAACGTTCATCACCGCGAAGTTGGGCGCGATTCCCGAACTCGTGCGCCACGACCAAATCTCGTCGGCCAATGGGCTGATCAATATGGTCTCGATGTGCGGCATCATTCTCGGCACGTTTCTCGGCGGCGTGCTCTATGACCACACTGGCCGCCTGGGCGTGGATCGGTGGTGGGTGTCTGCCGTGGCGCTGTTGGGCGTCGCAGGGGCGGGACTAGTGACAAGCCTCGGCATCGGCCGGCTGACCACGGCAAACCCAACACGTCCTATTCCGTGGAATATTCTGGGCCAAACGTTCCGCGACGTCCGGCTGCTGGCGTCGATGCGCGCCGTGCTGCTCGTGGCGACGGCCAGCGCCTACTTTTGGGCGATGGGAATGCTCTCGCAGATGAACATCTTCGTGTTCGCAAAGAACGTGCTGTTCATCCATCAGCAGGCGTATGTCGGCGTCCTGCTTGGCGTGCTAACCATCGGCATCGGCGGCGGGGCCGTGCTGGCCGGCATTTGGTCCCGCGGCAAGGTCGAATTGGGACTCGTGCCGCTCGGGGCCGCAGGCATTGCCGTGTTCTGCATCCTGTTGGCCCTAGTGCCCGGCGGCGCTGCGGGGCATCCGGCAGTCGCCGGATACGGCTGGAGCTGCCTGTGGCTGCTGGCGCTGGGCATCGCCGCGGGCCTGTACGACATTCCGCTCCAGGCGTTCGTCCAGGATCGCAGTCCGACTCGCTCGCGCGGCTCGATCATGGCGGCATACAACTTCTTGGCCTACGGCGGCATGCTGGCCGCCTCGGGCATATTCTGGTTGCTGTCGGCCCCGCTGGGGCTCTCCGCACGGTGGATATTCATCGCCGGGGGCGTCGCAACCGCGGCGGTCACGCTATTCATCGTGCGACAGTTGCCGCTTCACACTACGCGACTAGCCCTGCGATTGCTGGCCGGCTGCCTCTACCGGATTCGGATCGAGGGCGTCGAGAACCTCCCGCCTGGCGGCGCGTTAATTGTCGCGAATCACATTAGCTGGGCCGATGGCGTCCTGCTCGGGCTCGCCTGTCCGCGGCATCCGCGGATGATCGCCTACGCCGAATATTTCGAGGGCCCGTGGCTCGGTCGGCTTGGCCGCCTGGGGCGAATCATTCCCATCGGCTCGACGCGGAAGTCGATGGTCGATTCGATCCGCGCTGCCCGCGAGTCGCTTCGGCTGGGCGAGCTGGTCGGCATCTTTCCCGAGGGTGGAATCACCCGTTCAGGCGAAATGCAGGAGTTCCGGCCGGGCTTCCTGGCAATCCTGAAGGACACCGGCGCGCCGGTGGTGCCAGTTTACCTCGGCGGCCTGTGGGGCAGCATTTTTAGCTACGAGCGGGGACGCTTTTTCTGGAAGTGGCCCCGTCGCTGGCGTTATCCGGTCACCATCCGTTTCGGCAAGCCTATTTCGCAGCCGGATACCGTTGACGAGGTTCGTCGGGCGGTGGAAAAATTGAAGGACGAGGTTTGAACAGGAGGAAACAGAGCGCTGCCAGCCCCACGTCTCGCCTGTTCTCTCCCATTCAAACGAGGCAGTGATCGCTAACTCGGCGCTGACACAATAAAAGTTAAGAGATTAAAGTTGGATTCGTGCCGATGACGTTATAAGACACCTTGGATACTCGCTGGTGGTCAGTAGAGCCCTCCGATCCGCATCGGCAATTTCGCTATCCGTAGACCGACATGAGCGCCTCGTCTCGTCACTCGCTAATCCTCCCGCGCAGATTTCTCCGCATGTGTCGGCGACGAATGACGCGCCCAAAGGTGGCGGATTCGACCGGTATCGAACTGACCGGCGCGGGGCTGCTGATGCGAACGCTGATCTTCCGGCGGCTGCTGCGCCGAAATGTGCTGGCCAACGACGAGCAGCACGTCGGGCTGTTGTTGCCGCCGTCGGCCGCTGCCTTGGTCGCCAACGCAGCGTTGGCGCTCGATCGGCGCGTTGCCGTCAACTTGAATTACACGCTCACCCCGGACGTCATCAACGACTGCATCGCGCAATGTGGCGTCCGACACGTGCTCACCAGCCGGCGGGTCCTTGAAAAACTCGATCTGAAGCTCAGTGCCGAGATGGTCTTCCTGGAAGACTTCAAGGACAAGGCGACGCGGCGGGACAAGCTCGCGGCGGCGGCCATGGCCTGGCTTACGCCGGTCCGCTGCCTGGAACGCCGGCTGAAACTCACTCGCGTGAGCGACGACGACCTGCTGACCATTATCTTCACGTCCGGCTCAACGGGCCGGCCCAAGGGAGTGATGCTTACGCATGGAAACGTCGGCTCGAACGTGGACGCCGTGAACCAGGTGGTGCGGCTCGCCGATGAGGACGTGCTGTTGGGCATCCTGCCGGTGTTCCATTCGTTCGGTTACACGACCACCATGTGGACGGTGCTGGCGCTGCCGCCGATGGGCATTTATCATTACAGCCCGCTCGAGGCCCGAGAGGTCGGCAAACTCTGCCAGCGGCACGGCGCGACGATCATGATCGCCACGCCGACGTTCGTTCGCTCGTACCTGCGACGGTGCGAGCCCGAGGAGCTGCGCGCACTCGATGTGGTATTCACCGGCGCGGAGAAGCTTTCGAGCGAACTGGCCGAGGCGTTCCAACAGCGATTCGGCGTCCGGCCGGTTGAAGGCTACGGGACCACCGAGCTCTCGCCGGTGGTGGCGGCCAACATGCCGCCCAGCCGGGCGACCAGCAAGGAGCATGAGGGTGTCAAAGAAGGGACCGTCGGCCGAACGCTGCCTGGCATTACTGCGAAGGTGGTCGATCTCGACACGGGCGAGGACCTCGGCGCGAACCGCTCCGGCATGTTGCTCGTCAAGGGGCCCAACGTGATGAAGGGCTACTACGCGCAGCCGGAACTCACCGCGCAGGTGTTTCACGACGAGCCTGCGGGAAAAGAAGCGTTGCGCGAAGCAGCCGGCAGCCCGCCCAGGGAAAAGGCGGCGGCCCCCTTTTCTCGTTGGTACGTGACCGGCGACGTGGCGGAAATCGACGTCGATGGATTCATCAAGATCACCGGGCGAATCAGCCGCTTCTCGAAGCTGGCCGGCGAGATGGTCCCGCACATCCGCGTCGAGGAGGCGATCGCTGCCGTGTTGCGGCTCGATGAGGACGACCTGAAGGTGGCCGTTACGTCCGTGCCTGATCCCAAAAAAGGGGAACGGCTCATCGTCCTCTACACAGAGATGGCCAGGAGTCCGGAAGAAATATGCCGGGCATTGGCGGCCGGCGGACTCCCGCCGCTCTGGATTCCTTCCCCAGATAGCTTCCGCCGGGTTGCCGCGCTGCCCCTGCTTGGCACGGGCAAGCTTGACTTGAAGCGCGTCAAGGAAGTGGCCCTGGCGGAGTTCGCGCGGTAGCGCAACACGCCACCGCTTGGATGAGCCAGGCAACCAGCGACAAATGCTAGTCGCAACGCCGCACTGCTACCGATCGACCTCGTCGGGAATGCTCGGCGCTTCCACAACGCAGACCGCGCACGGCGACTTCCGCGCAATGGCCTGGCAATCGATGGGCGACGGGCCCGACTCGCTCGCGTCGCTGCCGCGCCGCAGGATCAACAGATCGCAGCCAACCTCCCTGGCCAGCGCGGCTAGTTGATCCGTGGGATCGCCTGCCGGGAGTTCGCGGACCTCGATCTCGCGATGCAATTGCTCCGCCCGTTTCAGGTCCTGCTGCAACCGATCAGAGCCCGAAGGCGGAACTGACACGGCCGGAACATGGGCGACCGTCAGCGCTACCTCGGGATCGATCATGGTGATCGCGGCGGCAAACAAATCGCTACTGGATAACGTATCGTCGTGGACCAGAAGCACATGATCGACGCCAACGCCGGCCGAACGAAGCTCGGCAACGGACCGGGCCTGGCGCTCGCCGATCTTCGGAATGCGGTTGCCACCGGCGATGTCGAAATAGAGATCCCGGCTGCGGCTGAGAATGCGGACGGTCAGCGGTGCGGGCTCGCCACCGTGGATGTCGATCCAATAGAAGGCGATCTGCTCCATCTGGGCGTCGGCCGTGTGAATGTTCGACGCGCCCAGCACCAACTCTTGAACTTGCAGCTCTCTAGCTGTCTGCACAATAGCGAACAGTGGGCTGTTGGTGCGCAGGATTAGTGGCAGCACGTGTTTGCCGGCCTTTTCCGCCCGCTCGACGACGGCAGTCATCAGTCGGCGGTTGTACTCGTCGAGGTCGGGGCCGCTTTGCGACGAGTCGCCGCGGCCGGCCACCTGCGCAGTCATCACCGCCATGTCGGTCGTCTCGGGGTCGGTCTCGGCCAAGGCCCGCTCGAGCATGAACAGGTTCTGCGTCGAACGAATGGCCACCAACTTGCGGTAAGGCTTTTCGAGGCTGAGCAACTGGGGCGTGATCTGCTCGATGCTCCGCTGGTTGAACTGTTCGATGTGCTTGTGGGCAGCCGCACCACGCCGCCGTTCGTGGAATTGCTCCGAGGCGATAAAGGTCACCAGGAAAATGACCGTGAAAATCGAACCGCCGATCGTCGCCACTTCCTTGGTCAACGTGTTCAGCACGGCCGCGAACAGCAGGATGAGGAAGATCAGCATCAGGCCGATGGGTACCTCGATGCCGCGGATGCGGATGTTCAGCGGCACTTTGTATTCGCGTGGGCTGCGGTCCTTGAATCGCAACACCACCATGGCCATCGTCTTGAAACAAAAGCTCCAGATGATCCCGAACGCGTAGGCTTCGCCGAGGATATACATGTTTCCGCGGCTCAGCAGGATCACGGCAAGCTGCATTCCCACAATGAGATAGAGCACGCGGTAGGTCGTGCCGAATCGGCGATGCGGCTTTAGGAACCAGTCGGGCATGACGCCGTCTTCGGCCACGCGGTTCAACACGCCGTTGGAGCCGATGATCGCGGTGTTCACCGCGCCGGAGAGGATCAGGAAGCCCGCCATCACGACCGCTGCGTTGAGCAATAGCCGAGCCACCGGCGGGCCAATCACGCTCATCGCTAAGCCGCCGATAAGGTTGTCCGAATACAGTTTCATCCGGACGTCGTTGGGAATCAGCAGCACGGCCAGGAAGGAGACAGCCGTCGTCAGCGCGACGCTGTAGAAGAAAACAATGATCGCCGCCCTCTTGAAGTTCGGAAGCTTTGGCGACTCGACTTCGCGATAGACTTGGGCGAGCGTCTCCAACCCGCTCATGCCGAGAATCGAGTGCGAAAAGGCGATCAAAAGACCAAGCAGGCCGACGATGTTGATCCAACTGTCGGGCGCACGGAGCTGTCGGGCCAGGCCGGGCCACAGATCGCGGATGAAGCCGACAGGATTTTCTTGCCGGCCGGTCGCTTCATTGATCTTTTGCACAGGTCGCAGATGTCCCTGCGCGTCGGTGTAGGTCTTGACCAGCGGTTGACCATCGGGCCCAAGCTTCCAGACTTCCTGGATGAGGCCGGTGGCCGGGTCTTTGGCCATGACGGTCTCGTATTCGACCTTCGGGGACAAATCGGGCTTCCACGGCACGCGATTGGCCGGTCCCCGCACGGCCAAAGTCACAAAGCACCAGCCGAGCAGAATCGCGGCCACGACAGTCGTGATGCCAACGATCTTCAGCGCCTTGCCGCTCGACTCGTGGATGCCCAACAGGTTTTGGCGGAAGAAATAAATCGTGATCGCGCAAGCGATCACCATGGAGCCCCAGCGGCGGATGTGCTCGGCCGTAGCCGCATCCACCTGCAGCGCCGGATTGATCAGAGCCAGGGCCTCCAGGGCCAAGCCCATGACATATTGGCCCGCCGACGCCGCACTGATCGGCCCCGTCAGCGCGTAATCGAACATCAGGGCCGAGACGGAGAGCTTGGCCAAGAAGCCGCCCATCGCTTCCTTCACGACGCGGTAGACGCCGCCGCGGACGAATAGCGAGCAGCTCTCGATATAGACCGAGCGGACGGCGTAGCTAAAAAGCATGACCGCCAGAATGAACCAGGGGGCAGCCGGGCCGATCGCACCTTCAACGATGCCGCCGATGTAATACGCGGTGCTGGCCAAGTCGGCCAAGACGACGGCCGCTGTGCGCCAGTAGGAAATGAAGGTGAACATCACGCTGCTGACGACGATCACCTGGATCGGTCGCCGCACGCGGTCGCCAAGCCCGGGCGTGGGATTGGAGGAACCGGAAAGACCCGTACTCATACGATCTCCGAGAACCAGACCTTGGAGCCGACGGCCGCGAGGAATCATTCTCCCTGGACGGGGAGTCCACAGATGCGGGCAACTGACGAGGGCTTCATGCGACGTTGCCGCGGCCCTCGCTGCTTGCGGCTCTCCTGAACGGGGATTTCTGATGGCCCCCCAAAGCGCGGATCGGGAGAGACGTCGGGCGAAACAGTAGAGGATAGTACCCGGGGGGCCCGTAGTCAATGGGCCAGGCGAGCGGCGACGGGCGGAGCACACGAGACGGCGACGCCGACAAAGTGCACATACGCGATGGCGAACCGAGCCACCCCATCTTGCCACGCTTGACTTTTCGCGCAAATCGGAAAACTTGGCTAAACCGCGAAAATCGTCAGGACCGATGTTACGTGATGAGCGTGTAATCTAGGGATGCTGAATCCTTCGACGGGGCGGAAACTATCATGATTGCGAAGAAACTTGCCGCCATTCTAGTGGGCGTTTCCGTCGCCATCGCGACCGAGCTGGCGCTGGCGCAAAGTGAAGCGGAGAACGGAAATCCATCGAAGGGATCGTTCCTAGACCGCTTGGATAACTTCGGAAAGAAGGTCTTCAACGGCATTCTTCCGCCGCAAAAGAGCAAGAGCAAAACGAAGAACAAGGCCGCCACCGCGGATGGCGGGTACGCAGACCAAGAGTCGGCGGGCTACGATGGTGCCGATCCCGATGCGAGAGGCTCAGGCCGAGCCGGCAGCGTCTTGGGTCGCAGTGGCAAACGCCCGTCGGCGGACGCCCGGCAGATGCCCGACACTTTGGATTTGCCGACCGACGAACCGCGATCAGCACGCAATCCAGGCTGGGACAGCGCCGGCAAGTCGGCTGGCCGTGCGGGGAGCGCCGCTGTGCCTCGCGACGAACTGGGGTTCACCGTGCCGGCGCGACAGGATTCGCCGGCCGAGCCCACACGCGATAACACTGTCGATGGGCAAGCTGGTTCGGCCGATGCCGCGAAGCCGGCAGGGCATGCTTTGCACGAGCGCATGGCGGGGTTCCGCCAATCGGCATTCGATTCGCAAGATCGCTCGCAGACCGACCAGACGCCGCTCAATGAGCCGAAGGAAATGGGACTGGCCGGCAACGACACCGGAAGCGGCATGGTCGTCGCTCGGCGAGGCACGACTGACCCTCGCGTCGGCGAGGCCGTCACAGGCGCGCCGTCGCCCGGACCGGCAGGCTTGGCGTCCGGCGATAGGCGTCGCTCGGACGAGACACCGCCGGTTGCGAAGACGCCCGAGGCGTTCAAGCCTGAGACGCGCGACGGCATGCTTATCAATCGCAATAGCCCCACTCTGAGCGTGGCCACCGTCGGGCCGCGGACGATCACCGTGGGACGCGAGTCGAGCTACGAAGTCAGCATTACGAATTCCGCCGACGTTTCTGCCGAGGGCGTGATTGTCTTCGTCGCGCTGCCGCAGTGGGCCGAGGTGACCGGCGCTGGCGCAAGCACAGGCACGGCCGAACTCGCCGGGCCCGGTGAGCCGCCGGGAACGATCCAGTGGAAAGTCGGGCTCCTGAACGGCCACGGTTGTGAGCGTCTAAATCTGAAGATTGTTCCGCGTCAAAACCGCTCCTTCGATCTCGGCGTTCGCTTCACCTACAGACCATCGGCCTCGCAGGCGTCGATTGAGGTGCAGGAACCGAAGCTATTGCTGCAATTGGAGGGTCCCCGTGAGGTGCTTTATGGCAAGAAGCAGCTTTTTCATCTGAGGTTGGCAAATACCGGCAATGGCAGCGCGGAAAACGTCGTGTTGACGCTCATGCCAATCGGAACGGGCGCCAACGTGCCGGCCTCGCACCGAGCGGGACTGCTCGGCGCCGGGCAGGAAAAGATTCTCGACGTGGAGCTAACGGCAAGGCAGACAGGTAATCTCACCATCCAGGTCAGCGCCCACGGCGATGGCGGCGCTCAGGCCGAATTGTCCGAGAAGGTGCTGGTCCGTCGCGCGAGCCTCAAGGTTGCGTTGGACGGTCCAAAAAGCCACTTTGTCGGCGCAGCGGCCAGCTACACGGTAACGATCCGCAACCCCGGCAATGCCCCAGCGACGGGCATCAATCTGGCCTTGAATCTTCCGAACGGCGCCCGCTACATCTCGGGCGTCGAGGGAGCTCACCAGCGAAGCGCGGGCGGACGGGTCGAGTGGACCGTCGAAAACCTCGGCCCTGGGGTGGAACAAAGCTTCACGCTGAAGTGCGCGATGGGCCTCGCTGGCGAAGGACAATTCCGTCTCGACGCCGCGGCCGCCGACGACCTCGCAGACTCCGCGGAAATGCAGGTGCGGATCCAGTCCGTCGCCAACTTGACGATGGAGGTGAAAGACCCCTCCGGACCAATGCCGATCGGCGAGGAGGCCGCCTACGAAATTCACGTTCGCAACCGTGGAACGCGAGAGGCGCAGGGCATCGAGGTCTTCGCCTACTTCTCGCGCGGCATCGAGCCCACGGGCGCCGACGGCGGCGCCAATCGACTGGGGCCGGGCCAGGTGGTCTTCCAGCCGATTCCCTCGTTGGCCCCGGGCGCGGAGGTGGTCTTGAAGGTCCGGGCAAAGGCCGACGTGGCCGGCAATCACATCTTCCGCGCGGAGGCGCACTGCAAGCCGCTCGGCGCGAGGTTGATCCGCGAAGCGACGAACCTTTACTACGGCGATGCGCCCGCAGTACAGGAAGCGTCGCGCGGTTCATCGGCTCAACCACGGTCGCAGGCGAAATAGGCGATGCCTCTCGGCTTTCAGCGCAGCCCGCGCTGGGCCGATCAGTCGAACACGCACTTCGGTGTGCGCGTCGTGTCGGCGTTCGACCGCCGGGCTCTGACAGGCTTACGCCGGGTCCGGAAGCTCGTAGCCCTTGCGGCGAGGACGGTTGACGTACCGGTTGGCCTCGTCATCGCCGACGAATTGCTCCTTCACCGGGTCCCATTGCAGCTTGCGGCCAAGCTGGCGGGTGATGTTTAGCAGATGGCAAACGGTGACCGAGCGATGGCCGATCTCAGCCGTCGCAACCGGCTGCTCGCGGCTGCGGATGCAGTCGAGCCAGTTCTGTAGGTGCCACTTGGCTTGCCACAGCGCGGTGCTGTCGGCCCACTTCTTCTCTTCTTCCGCCTCGTTGACCTTCTTGAGCAGTTCGACGGCGATGTCCTTCGGATTCGAGGCAAACTTGTTGCGATTGATCTCCAGTTTTCCGTTTTCGCCGATGAAAATGGCGCCGCCCATCGGGGCCTTCGCTTGAACGAAACGGACCGGGATGCCGCTTGCATAGCGCATTTCGACTGCGCCGCTCGGCGTGGGCAAGGGGAACATCTCGACGGGGCCAGTGTCGTCGGTGCCCAGCGCCCATTGAATCTGGTCGATGCCGTGGGCGCCCCAGTTGGTCACTTCGCCGCCCGAGAAGTCCCGCCACTGCATCCAGCCCTGGTAGCCCCAGCCGTGGTTGTATTCACGCCAAGCGGCTTGATTCAGCCATACATCCCAATCGAAGCCTGCGGGAACGGGCTCCTTCGGGAAGGGCTGAGCCGGCGAGTCCTTGGGACCCGGATAGTTGACGGCCCGCACTTCCTTAATCTGACCCAAGCCGCCGGTGCGAATCAACTCGCAGGCGATGCGGTTCAACGTCATTGACCGCTGCTGGGTGCCGACCTGAAATACCCGATTGTGGCGTTTCACCGCGTCGGCCAGCACACGGCCTTCACCAATGTACAAGGTCAACGGCTTCTCGGCGTAAATGTCCTTGCCGGCTTGCAGGGCGTGAATGCACGGCAACACGCGTTGAAATTCGCCTGTGCCGACGATGACGGCGTCGATGTCTTTGCGTTCGAGCAGCTTTCGGTAATCCTGGATGACCGGCCATTTCGCCTTATGCTTGGCGCGATAGGCTTCGGCTCGGGGCAGATTGCAGTCACAGAGAGCGACGATTTCGGCCGCCTCGGGCAGTTGGTCAAGCAGCAGCGAGGCTCGGCCGCCAACGCCGATTGCGCCGACACGGATTCGCTCGTTCGCCCCTGGTTTGTCGTCCGCCGCCAAAGCGCTGGCCGGAACAAGGTACGGAACCGCCATTGCGCCGGCCGCTCCGGCCGCGGCGTGCTTGAGCATCTCTCGTCGTGACATGCGAATCATCGTCAGGTCTCCTCGGTGGGATGGTGTGAGGATCGGAGGCAGGACTTGTCAGTTTAGCAGGCGGCAAGAACAGGTCAACACGACACGCCCCATGCGCGGCGCGAGGGGTGGGGGTTGCTTAATTCCCCGGTCAGGTTAACATCGGGGCTCGTGCCGATTCCGCACTTTTCCGCGCAACCGGAAGGATGTCTCATGAAGCGATCCACAACTGCAATCGTTGGCGTGGCGATTCTAGGCTTGGCCGCTGCAGGATACGGCATACACAGTAACCTCGTTCGCCCGTCGCGTCCCGTATCCAACCAGCAGCCCGTATTCACACCGGCACACCGCTTCGAGGCCATCGAGATCGAGACTACCGAGTACAGTCCGCCCAAGGTGCGCGCCGAGCCGGAACTGGTCGATGAGCAACTCAGCGAAAAGCATCCCAAGTTCGATGCGACGCTCGTCGACAGCCGACCGCTTCAGGGTTGGGAAGTCAACGCATCGGCCGCAGTCGTGTCGCTCGACTGCCCAATGATAAAACCGGACGTTGAAGGCAAAATGCTCCTGCTTCGCCCTTCGTACGCCAAGGCCGTCAGGGCGGCGAAAGAAGAACATCGTGGCAACGTTCTTCCAAGCGCGAACATGCTCGACGGCGCGGCGAAGCAGTTCGACGACGGGCTGTATGCCGCATTGGACCTGGCATGCTTCCAGGGCCAACTTGGCTTCGCGCCGGCCGCGCCGGAGTGGGTGGCGGCGGTGTTAGGGCGGTTGCCTGCGACGAGCCCCGCCCGGCCGTTCCTGGCGGCATCGTTGCAGTTGGCAGGCAAGGATGCGCAACTTACTTCCCGCGAAACGCAGGAAAAGGACCGCTTGCTCGCCGAGTTCGAACAGGACAAGACGGTCAGCAAGCCGATCGGATTCTACGATTGGACGCCGGAACTGAAGCAAGTGTGGCGATTCTATCGCTTCTTGCAGTACGAGTTTACCGACGACACGCTGGAAGTCCCTCGCGATGTGGCGGCCGTCTTGAAAACGGACTCCAAGCTGCGGGAGACGTACCGGTCGATCAATGGTTTCTATGGGCGGTTGACCTGCCCGCTAATCTCTTTGCCGGTCGATCTGTTGATCGACGCGAATAAGAACCTGCCGGAGTTGGCAAAGCAGCATGGCGTGCGGCGCCCGTCCGTCGCAATCTTCCCACCATCGACCAGCCGCGAAACGGAACTGTTCGAGCAGCTATTTCCCCAAGGCGTTCCGCCCAAAGCGAACCTGATGACGGAACTGATCCGCCGCATCCGCTCGGGCGAAGTCGAGTTGAAGCCCAGCAAGAGCGACGGTTGGTATCAGTACCAAGTGTATGCCCTGCAAACGCTGCTGCTGCCGTCCGACGGCCAGGAGAGGGACAAGCTATTGCTCATGGCCTCGTACAAAAAGCGGCTCGCCGAGGCATTCCAGGCGATGGTGACCAAGCGGCGGGAGACGCACGCGAGGCAGACCATGGAGTGCAAATCACTTGACTCGGAAGAGCCGGACGAAGCCGTTGTAGTATCTCCCCGGCTGCGAATTGAGCCCTGCGCGACCTTCTATCTCCGCACCGCCAGGGCGTACGCCTTCGTGCAGGACTTCCTGAGGGCGATGGTTGGCCAGCCGCGCCTCAGCGGACTCCACGGCCTGCGGCAAGGTGGCCAGCGGAAACTGGCGCTCGATGCCGAGTTGGACGCGATCCGCCAACGTTTCTACGGCTTCTATCTCGTCGCTTGCGAGGACATCGGCATGAAGCCGCGGTTGCTCGACGACGAACTGGTGGACCAAGCGGCGGCCAAACAGGCGGCGCTCAAATGGCTCGAAACGCTGGAAACCGATCCCGACGTGGCCTGCGACACCCGCGTTTCCGTGCCCATCTACGTCGACCCGATGCGCGGCAACACGCGCATTTGGGCGACGCTTGGCGTCCGGCTGGCGCACTTGGAGGCGCGCTATGCGCGTCCGCCGCAGATCCGCCCAAAGGGCAAAGGCGGACCGTGGACGAAGGTCGAGCCTTGGCGACTCGACCAGAGCCGCTACGTCATTCCGGTGGATGACTTTGCTGAGATCGAGTTGCCTGGGCCCAATGTCCTCAGTCGCGAGGAACTTCGCTCGGCCTGCGACCGTTACGGCACAAAAGAAGCGATCGTCCGAGCGCTTTCGGGGCGGTAGGCGTCGAAGCGGGCGACTCTGAGACGCGAGGACGGATTCGGAAATCCGTCCTACGGGTCTGCCTCTCCGCTCACGACTCTCGGCTACTACTTCGCTAGCCGGTCAACCATGAACAGCGAGTTGTCGGCCACGTTGAACATCGGCCGGTACGGGTTCGAGTTCTCGCAAGTGGCCTTCTGGCCCGGGTACCAAACCAACTGCATCACAAAGCCCCACGACTCGCGAGGAGTCACGGACGGATCGGCGGCGTCGTTCTTGCCGCGTTTCGGGATGCGGTAGTTGATCTCGTTCTGCAGGGCGAAACCCTTGCCGAGCGGGACCCACACTTCGGCGCCGAACAGACCGTCGCCCGTGCCGGTGGCTCCGCCGAAGATCCGGCCGTTGCCGCCGCACTCGAACTTCTGCCGCACGTAGAGGCAGAACATGTCGGTCGGGTCGAGCTTGCCGTCGATCACGCGGTCGCGATCGGAGGAGACGCCGTAGGCGCCGAAGTAGCCCAGTTCCCAGGTGTTGTCGATCAGGTAGCTGGTTTCACTGCGAATCTGCTGCAGGTTCGCGTTGCTGACGTAGATGTCGTGCAGGTAGTCGTAGGCAACGCCCCACTGGAAGCCGTTGCATTCCGCACGGCGGAAGATCGCGGCCGTGGCGAAGTATTGCTTCCGATACGGAGCGCTGACGGTGGTGTTGTCCTCAAGCACCAGCGCCTTCGCGCCGGAAAAATCGCTTTGGACGAAGTTGGCGCCGATCTGATAGCCGCAACCCCAGGGGTCGCCGAGCGGACGGGCGAGGTTCAAACCCTCGTTCATGCCGAAGTTGCCGTTCGTGCCGCGATCCAACGGACCCTTGAACGCGTCGCCGCCCATGAAGACCGACAGACCATGGAGCCAAGGGCCGCAACAGCCGTCGAAGATGGGCCAGTCGCAGCAGCCATCGCCACATCGGCCGCACGGTCCGCAGTCGCCACATTCGCCGCAGTCATCGCACGGCTCACCGCCCATGCTTTCCATGCCGCCCATGCCGGCGAAGCCCTCGTCGACGACTTCGCCTTCTTGGGCCAATGGCTCGAACTGCGTTCCGGGCGGAATGACTTCGGGACCGCGGTGCGGTACGGCTGCGCCCGGTCGGGTGGAGCGAATCGCTGGACCCGGCTGGACCGGCATCGGTTCGCCGACGACGGTGTCTTGGTCGTACGATGTCCGCCGCGCGGAATGGTACACGCCGCCCGATCGCGGCTCTTGCATTGGCCGTCGTGGCGGCTGGTTCATCGGCTGGGCCGGTCGCTGCACGGCCGGCTGGCCGTTCTGCTGCTGCCAATTAAGCGGACGTCGGAGGGTTCGCTCTTCCCAGTCCACCGGAGCAACGTCCTCGTCAACGCGGCGAGAAGCTTGTCCGGAGGTGTTGTTGTCGTCGGAGAGGGACGACTTGGCCGGCTGCCACGACTGAGCGTTGGCGGATTGGAGTAGCCCAACGGCCATCACGCCAGAAATCAGGGTGCCGAGGAGCCAGGTTTTGTTGACGCTCATCATCGCAGCCTCCAACCAGGGGGAAGTCCACGGAGCCTCTGGGCCCAGTCGTAGACGGCAGATTTATCGGATAGTGCCCATTTAGAACTTTCGTCAAACTCGAAATAATCAGAAAACCCAACGCAGAGCCCCCAGAGCGCCACATTGAAACGTCAATCTTGGTTTCACGAGCTGGAACTTGGGGGCCCAACGGCGGACAATGCCTTGGGCGGGGGCGACGATCGCACGCCCGCCGGCGAATCGCTGATAGCAGCGTGGGCGGATGACCTTGGCAGCCCCCAAGGGAGTTGGCCATAATACCGGCCTGGATTCGACACGCCCTTTGACTACCACTCATCTTTTTCCGAGCAACGATCTGCAATGAACAAAATCGTCGTCCTCGCCCGTGGTTTGGGAACGCGCATGCGCCGTAATGATGGTGACGCCAAGCTTGATGGGCGTCAGGCGGCCATTGCGGAGACCGGCGTCAAGGCGCTCATCCCCATCGGTCGGCCGTTCCTCGACTACGTGCTGTCGGCGGCAGCGGACGCCGGTTATCGCCACGCCTGTCTGGTGATTGGGCCGGAACAGGAAGCGATTCGGAAGCACTACAGCGAGGTGAAGGCCGAACGCCTCGACTTCACGTTTGCCAACCAGGCGGAGCCAAAGGGCACGGCCGACGCCGTAGCAGCCGCCGAACAATTCGCCGACGGCGATCCGTTTGCGGTGATCAATTCGGACAACTATTACCCGGTCGAATCGCTCCGCCGGCTCCGCGAGCAGTCGGGCTCCGCCGTCGCGCTTTTTGAGCGCGATGCGATGCTGGCCGGCGGCAATCTCAGTCCCGAACGCGTCAGCAAGTTTGCCGTGGCGACGATCGATGTCCTCGGAAATCTGGAGCGGATTCTCGAAAAACCGAGCGAGGCCACGATCGCTACGTTGCCGCAACCGCTTTGGCTCAGCATGAACTGCTGGCGATTCAGCCCATCCATTTTCAAGGCGTGCCGGGCGATCAAGCCATCGGCTCGTGGTGAATACGAGATCCCCGACGCGGTGCAGCACGTCATGCATACACTGGGCGAACCGTTTTCGGCCGTGCAGATTCGCGCCGCAGTGCTCGACATGACCAGTCGGGCCGACATCGCCAATGTCGCCGCGCTGCTCAAGAACGTGGAGGTACGGCTGTGATCGACCTGTCCTTCGCCGGAGCACTCGACCATGCAGAGGAACTAGTCGAGACGCTTTCGACGACTGGGCTGAGCCCCAGGGCGTGCCAATCGAAGTCGCGGCTGATGGCGCGCGCAGCCTCGGCCCTGGCATCCGCGGCAGGGGCCGATCTTGGCCGTCCCATGGGTTTCTTCGTGCCGGGGCGGATTGAGGTCCTGGGGAAACACACCGACTATGCCGGTGGCCGGACGATGGTGTCCGCCGTGGAACGCGGCTTTTGCGTCGCAGCGCTGCCGCGCGACGACCACCAGGTCGTCGTGATCGACGCCGCCAGTGGCGACACCATTTTGTTTACGGCCGGGCCAAGTCTGACACCGCAGCCGGGCTCGTGGTCGAATTACCCGATGACGGTTGCCCGACGGGTGGCCAGAAACTTCGAGGGCGCCACGCGCGGCGCGTGGATTTCCTTGGCCAGCGACCTGCCGCCGGCTGCCGGAATGAGCAGTTCCAGCGCGCTAATGATAAGCGTCTTTCTGGTCCTGGCCCAGGTGAATCGGCTTGCCGACCGAAACGAGTATTGGCACAACATCGGCAACGATATCGATCTGGCCGGCTACCTGGGAGCCATCGAGAACGGCGGTAGTTTTGGCACGCTCAGTGGCGACCGCGGGGTCGGCACGTTCGGCGGCAGCGAGGACCACACCGCGATGCTCAACGCCGAGCCGGGCTGCATCACTCAGTTTGCGTATTGCCCAACCGAGTTCGAGAAACTCGTGCCGCTGCCGCCAGGCTACATGTTTGCCGTCGCCACGAGCGGAGTGACCGCCGAAAAGACCGGCGCGGCGATGGAGAAGTACAACACCGCCTCTCGGCTCGCTCGCGCGCTGGTCGAACTTTGGTGCAAACGAACTGGTCGTTCCGATCCGCACTTGGCCGCTGCATTAGGCAGTTCGCCCGACGCGGCCGATCGACTGAGGACAATGGTGCAAGAGACCGCCTGCGAGGACTTGCCCGCGCTAAATGGCCACATGGCCTGGGCGGAAGCGGCCAACGCAACAGTCTTCTCGACAGCGGTGGCCAGCGCGGGCGGTAGTGCAACCGCCGCGGCGGGAGAAGCGGAGTCGTTGCCACCGCACCAACGCGCGATGCTGGCGCGGCTCGAACATTTTATTCTCGAGAGCGGCGAGATCATTCCGGCTGCCAGCGATGCGCTGGACGGTGGCGACCTGCGGCTCTTCGGGCGTCTGGTCGACCGCTCGCAACGCGGAGCCGAACAACTGCTTGGCAATCAGGTGCCGGAGACGGCGTTCTTGGCGGCGTCCGCGCGCCGGCTTGGCGCGGTGGCGGCATCGGCGTTCGGGGCCGGCTTCGGCGGCAGCATTTGGGCAATGATCGAAGCGACTCGGGCCGAAGCGTTTCTTGACGATTGGGCTCACGCGTATCGGCAGGAGTTCCCGCAGCACGAATCCGCGAGCCGCTTCTTCGCCACCCCTGCGGGGCCTGCGGCATTTCGCATCTGCTAGACAGGCTTAACGCGTGCCTGAACGAAGCGTCTCGACAGTTTGGCTGGCGTACGCTTTCGAATTCTTGGCAAACCGTTGCAGCGAGGCTTCGCTCGAGAACAGATAGACGCGGTTGGCAAAGACGACGCCGTACTTACGGCTGCCTGGCACGGCTTGGCCCTGTTCAACAGCCAACACGACGTCATTGCCGGAGATGACCGGGGCGTAGCGGTCGGGGTCGACGAAGAAGCGACGCTGTTGCTCTGGCCCCGCAAACAGGTAGGTCCGCCCACGGTGAACGACGCCCCAGCGACGGTCGCCGGGGACCCATTTTTGCTGCTCGCATAGCGACACGGGGCAATAACCATCCAGGCCAAGCGGCGGATTCATGGCGGGCGCCGCGGGCGACACTGGACCGCCGACGCCCTGTGAGGGGCTCACCAGCGGAGCCATCGGCTGAACAGCGGACACCGGATTTCCACCGTTCGGAGCCACAGGCGCAATGTTTGCGTCGCGAGGCGGCTGCGGCAAGGCAGGCGCGGACGGGGCGCCGTATGGCGGCGCTGCGGGCACCGAAATCGCGGGCTGCCCAACCGGCTGCGCGGAACCGACCGCGGCTTGTCCATACCCTGACGGCTGCCCACCGATTGGCGGCTGATTTGCCGGTGGCTGATTTACGGGTCGTTGATTCATCTGACCGAGCAGTGGCGGCTGGGCCGTTACCGGTGGTTGACCAATCGGCACTACGACCGGATTCGTTGGCTGCGTGCTAGCGACTGGTGGCTGGCTTATCGGTGCGGGCAATGCCGGCTGCTCGGTTCGCGGCGGGTTGGCGTAGCGGTTGTCGGCCACGGCAAGGGGTGGTTGGCCCAAGGGCTGGCTTGTCGCGAGACTTGGTGGAGCGGCCGGGCCGCCAGGCACCTGGGCGTACATCGCCGTTTGATGTTGCTTGGTGTTGGCAGCGACTCGGCTCAAGAGGGCGACGTATTGCACCGCATCCATCCGATTCGGAACCGTTTCGATCGGGCGACCATCGGGGAGCGCAATGACCGTCGTGGGCAATCGCGCTACACCGTACTTCTTGGCGGTCGACGGGAAATTGTCGGCGTTGATCTTCACCGGCACGTAGTCGGCGGCCAGCGCTGCGATCACCGGCGGTTGGGGGAATACTTGTGCCTCCATCCACTTGCAATGCTCGCACCACGGGGCCGAAAAGTGGATCAACACCAGCCGGTTCGTTTGGGCGGCGACCCGCTGGGCGGCTTCAAGCGTCGGCTCCCAACGGACTGTCGGTTGCTGTTGGGCCCAAGTGACCGAAGTTGGCAAGAGGCTCGCTGCAAGAAGGCAGACCATGACGTTTATTGTGCGCATTTTCCCTATCCTCACGATAAGAGGCGTGCAGCATTGGGCCACGTCGTCTAGTATCGGTGGGGAGGGAGCCACAGGTGCGGAAAACTGTGTCGGGAATGCCGGAATTTCCTTGTATGCGGAATTAAACGGTCAATGATGGCTCGCGGCGAGACCCGGCGCCGGCCCGCACGGCGGCAAGCTGGGACGATTCGGCTAGGAAGAAGTTGGGTTGAACTTGCCGATTAGCAATAGCGGTGTAGAATATACCGTTGAGTTGGTTGGGCAGAAACCTGTTCCGCACCACTTGACACCGGTTCGAGTGCGGTTAAGATACGATTATTCGAGTGCTGCCTGGCAGGCAGGCGTTCTTGGCCCTGGATCTGAACTTGATCGGGCTACCCGGGTGAAAAGGGAGTGTGTTCCCGGCGAAGGCATATAAACGCCTCTCGACCCCAAAGCTTTCTGCTGCGGACCATAGAAGGTTCTCGGTGTCCCTTTGGAAAGCCGTTTGCTTAGGCGCGAAGTGGAGTTCCGTTCTGTTGCCGAAAGACCGCGTGAGGTGAATGGCCAAGTAGGCGTCTCCCTCCGATGGTTAGAAAGAATCGTGGGACGTTGCTGCGTCCCATGGCGTCGCTACTAGATGCACGGCGTAGCACATCGCCGCACGCGAAGTGACTTCTTAAATTGTGGACGCCCGGTTCCCAAGACGGGCGTCGGCTCTTTGTGGTGGCTTGGGAGCACTTATTGCCAGTCGCGGTCTCTTACATACGACCGCGCAATTCACGGATCGCATTAGGTATCATGGATATGGCCAAGAGGAAAAAAGGCCGCCCACGCGGTCGGAACGGCGGTTCCGGCTATGGTGGGCGTGGCGGATATCGTCCGCACTCTCCCCGTAATCATCAGTCGCCGGCAGGTAACGGCGAAAATCGGAGCGTTGAGCCCGTCGACAACGGCGAACCCGGCCCGGTCGAGCCCGGCAGCGGCGTGCTGGAAATGCACCCGAACGGCTACGGGTTCCTCCGCGATCCCACCAATAATTACACGCGGGAGATGACCGATCCATTCGTCCCCGGCAGCATGATCGAGAAGTATGGGCTGCGCGAGGGCGTTCTGATCCATGGCATGGTGCAGGCGGGACGCCGCCAGCAGGGCCCGCGGCTTCGCGAGGTCACTGATGTCGACGGCATGCCGCCCGACGAGTACCGAAACGTCAAGAGCTTCGACCAGTTGACGCCGATCAACCCGGAGTCGTGGCTGAAGCTGGAGACAGGGCCAGAACCGCTCACCACGCGTGTGATGGATCTGCTTACGCCCTTGGGAAAGGGCCAGCGGGCGCTGATCGTTGCGCCGCCACGGACCGGCAAGACGATCCTCTTGCAGCACATCAGCCTCGGCGTTTCGACGAACTTCCCCGACGTCAAATTGATTGTGCTGCTGATCGACGAGCGTCCCGAAGAAGTGACCGATATGAAGCGGGCGGTCAACGGCGAAGTCGTGGCCAGCAGTCTGGACTGCGACATCGAGAGCCACGTGCGGCTATCGCAGCTCGTGGTCGAACGCTGCAAGCGCTTGGCCGAAATGGGCAAGGATGTGGTCCTCCTGATGGACTCCATCACCCGACTCGCCCGGGCGTTCAACAAGTGGGTCGGAAACACCGGCCGCACGATGAGCGGCGGCGTCGACATCAAGGCGATGGATATCCCGAAGAAGCTGTTCGCCACCGCTCGGTTGTTCGAAGAAGGCGGCTCACTGACCGTGGTCGGCACCGCGCTGATCGACACCGGCAGCCGCATGGACGAGTTGATTTTCCAGGAGTTCAAGGGCACCGGCAACATGGAACTGGTGCTTGACCGCAAGCTGGCCGACCGTCGCGTTTGGCCGGCGATCGACATCAGCCAGTCCGGCACGCGTCGCGAAGAGAAACTGCTGCCGCCGGAAACCCTGCGGGCAGTGACGATGCTTCGCCGGACGCTGTCAACGATGCACCCCGTCGATGCGATGGAGCAACTGACAACGCAGTTGGCGAAGCGCAAGTCGAATCAGGAGTTCATCAACCTGATCAGTGGAGCGCGGCTGGACTAATGGCGAATGGCGGCGATTGAGCCCACGTTCGCTGCCTGGATTTCGTGTGTCCCCGGGGCGATGGGTGGACCTGCCGCGGCCATCGAGGGCAAGCAGCCATGATAACGCCAAAAACCGCACTGAAGTTCGATGTCGAGGTGCAGGAGCACGGGAAGCTGGAACTCACTGTTCCGTTCTCCGCGGGCTCTCACGTCGCCGTCTTCGTCGTCGAAGAGGCGGACGATTTCGGCGATTTGGTGGCCGCGGCCGAAAGCAACCTGGCGTTCTGGGATAATCCCTACGACGACGAGGACTGGAATGATGCCTCGTCAGGGTGACATCGTCCTCGTCCCGGTGCCGTTCAGCGATCTGTCGTCGCAAAAGCGGCGGCCGGTGATTGTCGTTTCCAACGATGCGTACCATCGCAGTACGGCCGATATGATCGTCGTGGCGATGACTTCTAACCCCGCTCGCAGCGATTACGGCTTCGTCATCGAATCACGCGATCTGGAGCGCGGTCGGTTGAATCGGCCTGGAACAGTTAGGGTGGACAAGATTTTGGCTCTCTCACAGTCTCTGATCGTCGCCGAGTTCGGGCGAGTCGATGCGACGGTGTTGGATCGCATTGGAAAAACGTTATTCGAGCTGCTGCAGTCTGAAACGTAAACATGCCGAACCTCCTGATTCAAAACGGCCGGGTGATTGATCCGTCGCAAGAGATGGATCGCGTGACGAACCTCCTCATCGCCGACGGCCGGATCGCCGCCTACGACGCGCAACCGAGCGGGCAGGAGACAGTGATCGATGCCTCGGGCAAAATCGTCTCGCCAGGGCTGATCGACATGCACGTCCATCTGCGAGAACCAGGCTTTGAGGAGGATGAAACGGTCGAGTCCGGGACGGCGGCCGCCCTGGCCGGCGGCTTCACCTCAGTCGCTTGCATTGCCAACACCGACCCGCCCATCGACACGCAGGCCACGGTGGAATTCGTTCGCGACCGAGCCGAGCGGGCCAACAACTGCAACGTCTTTGTGGTCGCCTGCGTCAGCCGAAATCGCGAGGGGAAGGAGCTGGCGGAGATCGGCCAATTGGTCGAGGCCGGCGCCGTGGCCTTCAGCGACGACGGCGCCCCCGTCTACGACGCCGAGCTGATGCGGCGGGCGCTGGAATACTGCTTGATGTTCGACAAGCCGGTGTTGAGCCACACGGAGATTCGCGAGTTGACCCAGCAGGGCGTCATGCACGATGGGCTCTGCTCGCTCGAACTGGGTTTGCCGGGCATTCCGGCCGCGGCCGAAGATGCGATGACCGCGCGCGACATCGCGCTGGCCGAAGCCACCGGTGGCCGGCTCCACCTGATGCACGTTTCCACGAGCAGCAGCGTGGATATGCTCCGTCGAGCCAAGAGCCGCGGGGTGCGCGTCACGGGCGAAGCGACGCCGCACCATTTTTCCCTCACCGATGATTCGTTGCGGACATTCGACGCCAACTTCAAGATGAGCCCCCCGCTTCGAGGACGCGAGCACGTCGAGGCGGTCATCGCGGGTCTGGCCGATGGCACGATCGACGCCATCGCGACGGATCACGCCCCACACGCGCCGGAAAAGAAGATGCAGGAGCTCGATCGCGCTCCGTTTGGCGTGGTCGGCCTCGAGACGGCTCTCGCGCTGGTGGTGACGAAGTTGATCGAGCCCGGGCTAATGGCTTGGCCGGCGGTGATCCAGAAGATGTCGCTCAACCCGGCCAGAATTCTGGGGCTAAGCAAGGGGACACTTCACATTGGTGCGGATGCCGACGTGACGATCATCGACCCGAAGGCCCGGTGGACCGTCGATCCATCACGGTTCCGGTCGAAAAGCGTGAACACACCGTTCGCCGACTGGCAACTGACTGGCCGCGCAGAAACGGTGATCGTCGGCGGCCGTGTACGATTCCAAGCGAAGGACTGACGGAGCAGTCGCGACCGATTCGTCAACGCTAGCTTCGGGCATCCTTCGCCATTCGTGCTCTGTCATTCACCTTCCGCCATGCCAATCCTGATTGACGGCTACAATCTGCTGCATGCGACAGGCATTGCGGGCCATGGGAGCGGGCCGGGTGGGCTGGAACGAAGCCGGCTGGCATTGCTCAACTTCCTGGCCCATTCGCTCGATCCGGCAGATGTGCCGCACACGACCGTCGTGTTCGACGCCCACGACGCCCCGGCCGGCCTCCCCAAGACCGTACAGCATCGCGGCATCACGGTTCGCTTTGCCATCGGCTATGAGACGGCCGACGCGCTGATCGAGGAATTGATTCGTGCGGCTTCAGCCCCGCGGCGGTTGGTTGTCGTTTCCGGCGATCGCGAAGTCCAACGCGCGGCGACGCGGCGCAGGGCAAAGGCGGTAGACAGCGAGGCATGGTTTATGGAATTGCTGCGTGCCCGGCAGCATCGTCGCGATGCAGAGGCCGAGACTCCGGCCAGACCGGCGGTCCCGCTCTTGCAGGAAGACGTCGAGTATTGGGTGCGTCAATTCGGCGGCGAATCGTTGCTGCGAGAGTGCGACGACAATGAGTTCCGATTGCCGTAGCTTGCGGCGAACGAGTCTTCTGCGCAGCCAACGCGTCTGATCAGCAAGCCCACCTCGCCCCGGGCTCTTTACGCCTTTCGCCGCCTGCCCCAGGCTGGCCGCACGGCCGAGAGCGCCACCCGGTCTTCAAGGTTGGGGCGGAAGATGGTAAGAATCAGCAGCGGCAGATACCAGGTGATGCAAAGGCCGCCCTGATCGGCGTGCCAAAATTGGGTGCCGAGCATCACCGCGGCCGAACAGCTCAGCAGGGTGCCCAGGTTCTTGTGTGGCGGCCAGAGGGCCAAGCCGGCCGAGATGACGGCGAACAACGTAAAGACCGGAATCCGATACTCGTCGTGCCAGAACTGCCAGATGCCCGTTGGTTTCACCGCGAACGGGTTGCGCCAGCCGAACATGAGGCGAAGGTTTTCGCCAAAGCTTCCCATTTCTGGCGAGAAGAAAGCCAACCCGCCCACGAGCAATGCGAGGCCGATGATCACGCCCGCGCCAAAACGGACCGCTCCGCGCCACCAGTAGAAGCCGAACCAGAGCGGCAGCAGGAAAAGCGGATAGAAGATCAGTCCTGCGGCTGTGCCAAGCAGAAGCCCCGCGACGAGCGGCCGGCGGTACGCTGCGATAGCCCAAAGCAGCAGCATCGCAGGGATTACGTGATCCACCTGACTGGTAAGCTGGCTGGTGGAGAACGTCAGCAAATAAAGCGTCGACGCCGCGACGCCGGTATGAATGTTGTCGAAGTGCCGCAGGCCAACCCAAATCAAGCCGGCAACCAAAGCGAGATGCGCGAGGATTGTCGCCGCGTGAGTCTGAGCGGCCAGCATCGGCGACACACGATGCACCTCTGGTCGAGCCGGGTCATTGGGGACCATCGTCTTGTCGGCCAGCTCCGCGAACTTGTAGAACGGCACATAGCCGGGGGTGCGCGTCTCCGAGGGGCCCTGCTTGGCCATCAAGTACTCGAGTCGCTCCGGTGGACAGGTGATGACGTTGGCCATCAGGAACACCAGCAACGCCGCGCCGGTGAATGTCAGACCGCTGGCCGAAAGGTTTGGCTCCAGCAGCGGTCGGCGGACCATTATCGGGTCCAGCAGGAGGCGAATGAAAAAGAAGCCGCTGACTGCGAATAGCCAGAGGTAGCCGGCGCGGATCAGGTTCGTGGAGACGTCGCGGAGGTGGGCCGGATCCGCGGCGACAATGCCCCAGGTCTTCATCAACTCCGGCGACTGCCGCAGCAGGCCGTGGTAGAGCAGGAGGAGTCCCGGCGAGAGGGCAATCAGCGCAACCAGATCCAAGTTCCGGACGCTCCAGAAGCGATGAAACTTGAAGTAGATGCCGATCATCATCAGGGCCGAGACGTAGGCCCAGGTGGTCGGGTTCAGCTTGTAGCCGAAGAGAATTTCCTGCATGCCCTTCAGGATACGCGTCGGGGGGGCAATTACAAGCCCCCCTGGGCGAATGACGAATGCCAATGACGAAACAATCTCGAAGCCTAAAATCTCCTGGGGCTTCGGTCTTAGGACGTCGTCAGTCCTTTGTCGTTCGTCAGTCGAGTTTCGTCATGCAATCGCGATCTCGCTTCGTCAGCCCAGGGACTGTCGGGAGCCAGGGAAAGAAATGATTGCCAATGTTGCTCGGCGTCACCGCGGCAGTTCAGGTCGTCGAGGGTGCGAGCCAAGTGGTAATGAACGTCGGCATAATCGGGATGATAGCGGAGAGCGCCCTCGAAAGCGGCGACTGCCAGCTCGCGATCGCCCGTCTCAGCCAGCACACAGCCGAGATTCGCACGTGCCTCGACATAGTCCTCGTCCAGCTCGATGGCCATGTAGTACCGCTCTCGTGCGCCGTTAAGATCGCCCAACCGATACAAGAGCTCAGCCACCTGAAAGCAGAGCTCGGGCTTGGGCCCCGTGGCGGCCATCACCGCCCGATACATTTCAGCGGCAGCCGCCACTTGGCCTTCCTCTTCCAGCTCGGCGGCGAAACGGCACATCTGGTCCGGCGCCGTGGGAACGGCCGGCGCGGGCTCGGCGTCGGCAGGCCACGCGTCAAAGTCAAGCCGCAACTGGCCGCCGGGCTCAACGAGCCCTTCGCCCTGACGCAGCAGAATTTGCTTGCCGTGGACGATGACCGAGAGCTGGGCTAGCGGTCGGGCGACGTTGGGCAAATACCGGGCGAGCGTGCCAAGCTTCTTCTCGATCTCGCGGGGTGAAGCTCCTGCCGCCAGCAGTTCGGTAAGCCGCCGGGCGGTTGCCACCTCTTGGAAATCGAAATACGGCAGCCGCCGCACTTCGCGAACCGGAACGATCAGCCCTCGGCGATGCCAGCGGCGGATCACCGCGACCGGCACCCCGAGCAGGTCAGCCAGCATTGCCGGCGTGTAAAGCCTCTGGACGTCGTGCTGGGCGTCGATCAGACCCAGCCGCTGCCATAGCTGCGTCTCGGCGATCACCTCGATGGCGCCCAGTTCGATCTGCCGCCGGGTGGCGTCGTCGAACCAGTCGTCGGCGCCCAACTCGGGAATGGGGAAGACTTCGTCGCCAACGACAATCAACTGGGCGGACGGATCCGGTTTGTCGAGCACGGTGGCGCCGCGTCCGCGAACCAATTGGGCGGCATCGCGCTTGGCCATGCTAGCCAATCGGCCGACGAATGCGATACGCTGGCCGTGAAGAATATCAGAGGCTTGGTCGGTCATGGGCAATGGGAAAAAGGACGTCGCATGAAGAAACGCCCCGCGACTGCGATCGCGAGGCGTTTGCGAGCACTCTCCCATCATACTGTTTCCTCACGCGTAGCGTGAGGAGTACACCATCATGTTCCCTTTGGCCGGTAGATGTCCGACGGCGGATTCATCGGCGGGACCGGCCGCAACGTGGGGGCCGGCTCCTTGGCCGCAGGCTTTTCCTCGGGCTGCACCGACTTCGGCGCGGCCGTCTCCGGGCCAAGCGAAGGCGGCACGTTGGAATCGAAGGTCTTCGGCGCGGGGGTCGGCTGCGGCGCTGCGCTCGCCGGAGGATTCGCCTCGATCGACGGCGTTGCCGGCGCTGCCGGTGCGGGCGTCGGCGTCATCGTAGCTGGCGGGGCGGCAGGGATCGGGTTACCACAAGCATCCAGCGGCTCGCGGTAGCACACCACGCGCGGCACGTTGTACGTGTACACGACCGGCGTCCGCTTTTCGACACAGCGCGGCACCTTGATCGTCCCCTGCTCGGCAACCATCCGGCAGACCTGATACGGAATCTGCTCGACCCGCTCCTCGTAAACCATCTTGCAGGTGCTCACGGGCACGCGTCGGACTTGCTGCTCGGTAACCATGCGGCAAACCTGGATGGGTACCTTGCGAACGACCGTCTCGGGCACGTACCGGCACGTCTGCACCGGAACCTGTTGCGCGACCGTTTGCGGGACCATCGACGTCTGCGGAATCTGCTGGGCGACGACGTTCGGGTGCCACACCTGCTGCACCTCGTAGCGGCCATGCGGCGACTGGACCCAGTAAAGCCCGCCGCGCTGGTAGACCGTCTGGCCCGTGGCCGGATCGACAGTGCAGCCGCCGGACTGCCAAGCCAATCGCGTGGCCGGCCAACTCGGCTTCAGCACCATCTGCTGGCTGTAGCAACCTTGGTCGACCAATTGCGTCCGATAGGTTGTCACCGGCTGATAGACCGTGTGATAGTCGGTTCGATAAGCGGTCTCGTAGACCGGCTTCATGACGGTGTACGATTCGTCGCGCTCGGCGGTCTCGTAAACCGGCTTTTGCACGGTGTAGGTTTCGTCGCGGTAGCCGGTCTCAACCACGGGCTTAGCGACCGTGTAGCGGTTCTCCCGAACTGCCGTTTCCCAAACCGGCTTGTACGTCGTGACGGGCCGCTCCTCGATCACATTCTCGTAATCGATGCGGTAGGCCGTGACGTGCTGTTGCTCGTAAACGGTTTGATAGACGATGCGGTAGGTCTGGCCGTCGCCGCACGTCATGGCGCCGGTCGGACACTGAGCAGACGCTGTCGCGACCAACACAGCCGACGCAGCAACCGCGGAAATCAGACGAGCAAGTGTATTCATGGTTCTTCCCTTTGCCAGCAGTCAGTGCGGGCACGCGCCACGTACCGCGCCTCTATGTATTACGGGCCACGCCGCATCAGTGATCCGCCGCGTTTATGGTGCGGCAGCTACTGCAACCATAGGGCGCAATTCTTCTTACGAGTCTGCCAGATTATTGGAATATTGGCAAACGGGGGACAAGGGACGAAAACTGCGATTCGATCCGAAACCCAAGTGCGTGCGCGAGTTAGGCTTGGGAAGAATTATTCAAGTTCGAATCATCGCACGCCGACACGAAAAAGTCCGCTGAAAAGCCGCAGATTGCGCATCGCCTAAGACTTGGCGGCATAGTCTGCGCAACTGGAATAGATGGACCCCAGGAGCGGCTAAATGCCTCTTGCGTCATCCGGCTGTTCGAGTCGCCGAGCGCGGACCATGTCGATCTCTTCGGGAGTTGGGGCGGGAAAGTTCGGGCAACCCATCTGGACCCACCGGGCCAAATCGCTCTCGACCCAACGAATCAGCCGATCGCCGATCGTCAGCGGTGGCGGGAGATTGCCCGACTCGAAAAGCAGCATCACTGTCACGTCGTCCGCCTTAAGGAACGCGCACAGCTCTTGGAATGTAAGAAGCATATCCGTCATTCTCCGCCTCCGGTCAATTGTCCCGCTGGTCGGACATCATTGCAACCTCCCTCGTCTCTGTTGGGGAGGTGTTCGGGACGCGGATGCAACCGGAACAGGTGCGCCATCCAGACGCCGGTTATCGAGCCTAGCATGGCCCCGGCGACCACGTCGCCAACAAAGTGGTAGTTCGTGCCGACCATCGCAACGCAAATGGTGACGCCCACAACGGCATAACACCATCGCCACCGCGGATATGCAAGCCACAGGATCGACAGCGCCGAGCAAATCACCGCGGCGTGGCCGGAGGGAAAAGACTCGAAAGCGACGCCGGAATGGAATGGATGAAAGCCATAGTCGCCGGTGCGGATTAACGATGGGTTGTTCTGCTTCCACGTCTCCGGCCAATAGCGACCACAGCTCCATTTCAAGAACTGCTTCAACAGGGTTGTGACGATGACGTTGGCGGAGATGGCCAGCAGTACGGCCTGTAACCGCCCACCCCGTTTCCACAGCCACCAGAGAATCACGATCGCGATGACCGCCGGCGCGGCAGACTTCAAACACTCCGAAACCAAGGGAGGCCATCTCAGCAACCCGGAGAGGAGCGGGCTGTGGGCGTGAACAAACCACGCAACTGGCCGATCCACGAAATAGTAACAGAGCACGACCAGCGCAACGCCTAGGGTCAGAGCGACGGCGGTCCTGGCTGCAAGCGATTTCTTCATCACGCCACCGCTATTCGGTCCTGTATTGCCCATGGCCATGTCGCGGCCAGCACGATGCGAAGCACCGCCATTGTATGATTGCGATGCCACGGGAGCCACCCGCTCACGCTACAAGAACAGAAGTGTCGTGAGGGCGAAAAGCGGAATGAGGACCAAGCCGCTGTAGATGAGGTAGGCGAAAAAACTTGGCATGCGTACGCCGGCACGCTCGGCGATGGCTCGGACCATGAAGTTGGGGCCGTTGCCGATATAGGTCATTGCGCCCATGAAGACCGCCCCCAGACTTACGGATACCAGCAGTGGCTCGAAGAGGCCGGCAACCGTCGGCGTCAGGCCACTCTGTTGCGTGGACGCTTTGGCCGTCTCGAAGAACACCACGTAGGTCGGCGCGTTGTCGAGCACGGAGGAAAGGCTGCCGGTGGCCCAGAAGTAATGCCAAGGTTCGCTGAGGCCAAGACTTGGCCCAATGCTAGCCAGAATCTCCAGCGGCGGTTGCATACAGATAAAGATGCCCACAAAGAGCACCGCAACCTCGACGATCGCCGCATAGCTGAATCGGTTTGCCCTGCGTGCGTGCCCATCGCCCAGGGCAAGCGAGATGGCGACCATCCCGAGCTCCAGTGCCTCGCGAAGATAGAGCCAAGGATGCCAACTGGTGCCGGGCAACGTCGCGGCAGGATCTAACAGGCCCACGGCAAAAATGACGCCACCCAGTAGGCATGCGTTGGGCCACAGGCCGCCAAAACGTAATCGGTGGACGCGGGTTTCTTCGAGGGCGATGTCGGCCGCCCGCTCGCGAGGATAGCACCACAGGCGATCCCAGAGGAAATAAATCACGAGCAGGGAGCCGTTGACGAACAACCATTCGGGCCACAAGCGGAGCGTCCATAGAAAATCGACGCCCCTCAGGTATCCGAGCAAAAGGGGCGGATCGCCAAGCGGCAGCAGGCAGCCGCCACAGTTGCAGACGATAAAAATGAAGAAGACAACCGTGTGTTGGACGTACTTCCGCTCACGGTTCGTCTCCAACAGCAGACGCACCAGCAGCATTGCCGCGCCCGTGGTGCCGACGAAACTTGCCAGCACACCGCCAACGGCCAAGATCGCCGTGTTCGTCAGCGGGTGGGCAGGCAGGTCGCCTTCAATGCGGATGCCGCCGCTAATCGTGTACAGGCTGAACAGTAGCACGATGAAGGGCACGTATTCGGCCAACACCGCGTTCGCCAGCACCGCTCCGGTCACCGCAAAGTTCGGCCCCGCGGACGGCTCGACAGTACGTGGGGCCGGCCAATGCGCCGCGAGTGGCGCCGAGTGCAACACCAGGTAATATGCCAACGTGACCAGCGCCAGCCCTCCGGCCACATAAAAACGGTGCAGATTATTTTCCCACCAGTGCGCCGTGGCCGGCGCCAGCGGCAACAGCGCAATTGCCGCCAGCAGCAGAACGAAGGGCAACGCCGTCCAGTACGGAGGATGGCTCGTCGCGGCCAAAGCAGCGGCATGGGCATGGCCGGCGACGATCAGCTCTGTCGCCCGCTGCGGCAACTGCAAAGCGGCTGCGCCAAGATAGACGCCGATCGTTGCGGCGAGAACCCAGAGCAGTGTCCGATGGCTAGTAGTGGCGCGACCGATGTTCTCGACCATCCTCGTCTCCCGGCGGCGCGCATCTACGCACACCGCCATCCCCTAAGAAACGAGATTTGCGGTGGCAAATCAAGAGCAATGCTGTTGTCGCGAACGTCGAAGCAGACGTTGTCGGGGAAAGCACCTCGCAGCAGAGCCCGACTTCGGCGGTGTAAGAAAAGACCCCAGAATGCTTGACATTTTTCACTAAAAACGAATAATGGGCGTCAACTCTCCTGTCACACCATCTACCAAGAAGGGAGTCGCGCCGTGCCCAGGTCCGTGCTGGATGCGATCAAGATGGGGATTTGGGACTTCGAACCGCCGGAAGTGGAGTCTAGCCGGTTCGCAGCTTCGGACGGGATGCCGGGGACCGAGGAAAAGCTTTACGCGATCGCTGAACGTGCCCGGAAGGGACTCCCGCTCTGGCACGCCGAGGACCGCGATGATGTCGAGTCGCCTCCGCCGTCCCGTCTGCGCCGCAGGCCGAGGTGAGGAAAGTGCCGCTTGCTCTGTCGGCACGTCAGGCCCGCCGCCACTCGCCGACTACTCGGCAACCTCGCTCCCAGCTGAAGGACCAACTCGTCGCGATGGCCGCAGAGCGCCGATGCCCAACGCGTCGTAGAGTCGGGGGTCGGCGAGACTGTCGACCACCAAGGAAGCCGAATTGAAGTCGTGGTCACGGCTGTGCGCAGCCGGCACGGCCACTGCGAACGCGCCTGCTGCGACGGCCGCCAAACATCCCGCCTCGCTGTCCTCCAGGACGGCCATTTCCGCCGGAGATATTCCGAAACGACAAGCCGCGGTGAGATAAATTTCGGGGTGCGGCTTCCCCTCGACGATGTCCTCGGCAGTCAGGATGAATTGGAAGCGGTCGGCCAACTTGAACGGACAGAGACACGCATCGACCAACTCCCGGCAACTGCTCGTGCCAATCGCCTTCGGTATTTCGGCGCATTCCAGGGCGTCGAGCAGGTCGAACAGTCCAGGCATCGGGGCCAGGGCGGCGTCCAACATGCGAATGAACAACTGATTCGATTCGGCGGCCAGCGATTGCCAAGTGTCGGTCAGGCTGCAGCAGCGGATCAGGGCCTCGAAAGCCGGCTGGGGGCGGCGGCCCATCATTTCGTTCTTCAACGCGGCGGTGAACTCGAGCCCGCGGCGTCGCAGCAGTTCGGCGCCCACGGCCGTGTAGACGTCCTCCGTGTTGAACATCAGCCCATCCATGTCGAAGACGACGGCGCGTATCACTCAGGTCCGCCCTTTCTCGTTAATTGATAGATGACGTACGTCGAATTCTCATAGACCCTTTCAAGGTTCAGCGGCGGATCGGTGCGGTCGGTAATGGCATAAACGGCATTGTACCGCGCGCCGAGTTGCTGAAGACGCTCTGGCCTGAGCTCGGACAGTGAGTCGTGCCACTGCGGCTCGGTTGGCGGCAGACCAGTGGCGTAGATATCGTTGACGCGCCGCCACCACTCGACCAGCCCCTTAGCGTCCTGTGGCACGTCTTTCCACGTGACCACTGCACCGTGACCGCTGTACCACGAGAAGGTTTGTGAAACGCGCGGCACAAGGAAGCAGGCGTGGGGCCTGATCGTGCCCGAGTTGGCGGCCCAACGACATGCGGCCTCCCAGTCGGTCGGACTGGCCATTTTTTCCGATCGCGGCGGACCAGGCACGATTCGCTCGATGGCATGGCCGCCAACTTGGTAAAGCACGACGCCGGCGACGAGCGACCAAGCGGCCACACAAGAGAACGTTGGTCTTCCCTCTCTCTTCGGGCGCGGGGCCAAGGGCGAGAGCAGCAACCTGGCCGCTTCCAGCGAGACGGCCAGCGGCAGGGCCACGTCGGCCAGACGGAACCAGTAGAAGCGGAGCAGATTGGCAGCCAAGCCGCGGTTAACGGCGACTAACGCACTTAGCGCGGCGCCGCATAGCGCGATGACCACCGCCCCGGTGACGAACGCGCGGAGGCGAAGAACATTTTCGTCGCGATGGCGCCGCTCCCATCGCCCCAGCAGGAGCCACAGCCCGCAGAGCAGGCCGAGCCGGGCGACAAACCAGGGCTGAATCGCGGTGATTAGCAGGTGATGCGGCAGGCGCTCAAAAACATAGATTTCGTGGGCTTGCCGCGCCGTTTCGCGACTGGCGCCCCAGTCCAGCATCAGCGAGGGGATGATCCCAGGCAACGCAAGCAGTGCTCCGCCCAAGAGCCCGGGCCAAAGTGAACGCAACGGCAATATCGTCCCCTCTCCCTTTGGGAGAGGGCGAAGGTGAGGGCTGGCAAGCGTAACGCTGCGACCCGAGTGCAGCCACACCCAAGCGATTCCCGCAGCCACCGCCGACCATCCGCCGACAACGACGTGGAGCGCCGAGGCAGCGCCCAGACAAAGCAGTCCGCGATTCCAGCGGTTTCGCACGATGGCTTCAAGCCCAAAGAAAACCAGAACGTAAGCGAATCCCTTGGCCTCGACGCCGCCGACGACCCACTCGCCGGCCATGTGGCAGTGCTCCATGAGCCAGCCGAACAACGCGGCAGTGAGGACCGAGTACCACGCCCGCGGCACGATTGCCCAACTGAGCCGCCGCCACGCCCAAGCCAGGAGGAGCCACGTCAGAATACGTCCCGTCCAGGCCAGTGGCGCCGGCGAGAGCCAGAGCGAGAGCCATCCGAATCCGAGGTTGAACACCCGATGGGCGTCGGGCGTCTCCATGAAGAAGTCACCGCGGAGCCAATCGGGGTTCCAGTAGTGAATCGCTTTGCCCAGGTAGTACGGCTCGTTGACATCCGGCGCCGGCCACGCGCCTTGCAGGAAGAAAACGGCGAAGATCAGGGCGATCTCGGCCAGAGCAAGGCAGCGCGCGTTTCGAGTGGTCGGCAGTGGCGAAAAATCGGTCAACGTACGCTACTTCTGATTTCGAACTTTGAGCTTCGGGACTTCTTCCCTCATTCGTCCTTCGCCCTTGTCATTTCTCCATCGCCGCGATGCTCTTAAAGTCCCCTCTTAGCGACTGATAGAGCTGCTGATAGATGGGGAACGCGCGGTCGTAGTACTTCTTCGCTGTACGATCGACGGCGGTTTGCTGCACGACACGGATGGCGGCTGCACAGGCTTCCTCCACGTTTTTGAACGCGCCGGCCCCGACTGCCGCCAACAAGGCCACGCCATAGGCAGGGCCTTCCTCGCTCCCGGTGGTGACAACCTTGCGACCGAAAACGTCGGCCTGAATCTGCCGCCAGAGCGGGCCGCGCGAACCGCCACCGGACGCGCGAATCTCACGAATCGGCACGCCGAGGCTTTCGAATATCTCCAGGCTGTCACGCATGGAATAGGTGACGCCTTCGAGGATCGCCCGCAGCAGGTGCGCCCGGGTGTGCGCGACGGTTAGCCCAACGAAGCAGCCGCGGGCGTCGGGGTCGGCGTGCGGCGTTCGCTCACCGGAGAGATACGGCAGGAAGAACAGGCCGTCGCTGCCAACCGGGGCCGTGCGGGCTTCTTCCAACAGCAATTCGTACACCTCCCGCTTGGCGCGCTTCGCGGCAGCCACGTCGGCCTTGCATAGCTCATTGCGGAACCACTGGAGCGAGCCGCCGGCGCAAAGGTTGACGCCCATCATGTGCCAGCGCCCATGCACCGCGTGGCAGAAAGTGTGGACGCGCCCTCGCGGATCGATTTTCACGTCATCCGAGTGGACGAACATCACGCCGGAGGTGCCGATGGAGGTCGAGAGCACGCCGCGTGCGACGATGCCATTCCCAACCGCGCCGGCCGCGCAATCGCCCGCCCCGCCCACGACAACGCAATCTGTGGTCAGTCCGAGTAAACTCGCGGCTTGCGGCGTGAGCCGGCCAGTGATTTCCTCCGACTCGTAGCAGCGGCCGAGCAGATCGACGTCGAGTTCCAGAGCGGAGAGCAGTTTTTTCGACCAGCAGCGATGAGCGACATCAAGCAGCAGCATGCCGCTGGCGTCGCTCACCTCGGTAGCGTACTCGCCCGTCAAACGGCGGCGGATTTCGTCCTTCGGCAGCAGGATCTTTTTGGTCTTCTGGAAGTTCCGCGGCTCGTGGTTGCGGAGCCAAAGAATTTTCGGCGCGGTGAAGCCGGTCAGCGCTGGGTTGGCGACGAGCTTGATCAGATTCGCGCGGCCGCCGACGCGCTGCTCGATTTCGGCACACTCGGCCGCGGTCCGCTGGTCGTTCCAAAGAATCGCACGGCGGATAACCTTGTCGTTGCGATCGAGAAACACGGAGCCGTGCATCTGACCGCTCAGACCGATCGCCTTGACGTCGCCGGGACGCAGCCGAGCCTTGGCCATCGTTCTTCCGACCGAGCGGATCGTCGCCTGCCACCAGTCTTCCGGGTCCTGCTCGCTCCAGAGCGGCTTGGGGAAGTAGCAGGGGTATGTCTCCATCGCCGAAGCAAGGATTGTTCCGCGAGCGTCGATGGCCAGCGTTTTCGTGCCCGAGGTGCCGATGTCAATGCCGAGAAATACGCTCATGGGTTGCTCCGGCTGTTTTGCTGCAATCGCAGCGCAATGCGGCAGTATGGTAGGCCCGATTGTAACCCTTCGGCAGGCCAACCGGCAACGGGTCCATTGCCGCCGCATCCAGTTTCCCGTACCCTGGATGCTTTACGAGTTCAAAGGGTGGATTTTCACATCCGTCACCGCAAACGATTTACTCTTGCGCGCCAACTACCAACGCCATGAGCCACCACCATAAGCTGCTGACCATCCATCGCTCCCTGGCCATCTTAAGTCTGCTGCTTTTCGCGGGCTGTCCGCATTCCGGATCGGACTCGAAGCAGACGCCCACGGCCAGGCCGCTCGAAGGGGTAAAACTGCGGCTGGCCGTTGTGAACGATCCGGCGATGGCGGCGGCCATTGGCCGATTGCGGGGCGAATGGAACGCGCAGACGGGCGCTACCCTGGAGCTTACGGAGTCGAGCGAGGCGGATTTGGCTCGCGTCGAGACGCTGCCAACAGATGCCGTGATTTGCCCGTCACACATGCTTGGCCCCATCGCCGAGCGAAAACTTATTGCGCCGGTGCCTGGCAGCTTGCTCCGCGGAAACCAATGGGCCGGCATCTTCGAACTGCTCAAGTTGCGGGAGGCCGCGTGGGGCCGCCAGACCATGGGCATCCCGTTCGGCTCCCCCGTCCTCTGCTGCTACTATCGCGCGGACTTGTTGGAAAAACTCGGCCGCCGACCCCCGCGCACCTGGGCGGAGTACGAAGAGTTGGTCGCAACGTTGGCCAAACAAAAGCCTGCCGACGCAAAAGGCGCTTGGTGCGGCTCGATCGAACCGCTGGCGCCCGGCTGGGCGGGACTGACGCTGCTGGCCCGGGTGGCCCCATCGATCAAGCATCGCGACAATTACTCGGCCCTCTTTAACATTGAGACGATGGAGCCGCTGATTTCCGGACCCCCGATGGTGCAAGCGTTGGAGGAACTGGTCGCGGCCACGAAGCATGGGCCGACAAAGCCGCTGGCCTACGATCCGGCTGCCGCCCGAGCGGCGTTCTGGCGCGGCGAATGCGCGATGGCCCTGAGTTGGCCGACGGCGGCCGAAGCAGGAAAAACGGGACAAGGGAGCGCGGAAAAGGCAGGGTCGAAAGCTCGGGTCGGCTTCGCGGAACTTCCCGGGTCGCGGCGGGTATTCAACTTGACGGGGCGAGCTTGGGAGACGCGGGCGGACGATGAGGACTCGCGGGTCCCGTTGCTGGCAATCGCCGGCCGCGTAGGCGTGGTCAACGCGAAGTCATCCGCGACGGACGCCGCGTTCCAGTTGCTCCTCTGGCTCTCCGACGATCGCAACAGTCCGCAGGTGAGCGCGGCCAGCCCTTGCACAACGTTGTTCCGGCAAGCCAATCTGAAAATGCCGGGCCAATGGGTCGAGAAGCCCGTGGCAGCGCCGGCGGCCGTCAAATATGCCGACGTCACCGAGGCGGCCTTCCGCCACGAACAGTGGCTCGGCGCTTTGCGTCTGCCGGGCCGGGCGGAATATCTTGCTGCCTTGGACGAGGCGGTCGCATCGGCCGTCCGCGGCGAGAAACCGCCCTTGGAAGCCCTGCTCGACGCCGACGCCAAATGGCGCAAAATCACCGAGCGGCTAGGGCTCGAAAAGCAAAAGGCCGCGTATCGGCACAGCTTGGGGCTGGACTAACACAAAGCCACGGTCGGCGGTCGCCCCCTTTTCAACCCGTTTTGCGTCCCTTTTCGTTAGGGCTGGATTAGACCTGCTACCGCCGTCACCAGACGATCACGCCAACACCCGCATGTTCTCGTACAAGAACTCGGGCGCGAGATCGGCGCCGTTTTCCCAAACGATCGTCCCCAGTTCAGAATCGACGCGAAACTTCTGAAACTGCGAGCGGTCCTTGAGCGGAGCGAACATCTCGCCATCCAGTTCGCGGGCCAGATCAATTTCGCCTTCGGCCCCATCGTTGAATTTGAGCCAAATCACATAGTCGCGAATGTACTTCGCTTCTCTGACATGAAGGATCATCATTTCACTCCAACGGCTTGATGCGTTCCAGCGGGCGTCTGGCCGCAGCGAGCCTCCAGTTGTGTAACAAGCTCTCCCTGTTCGCTTCCCGCCATTCTTGAACTAGGGCGAGGGCTCGCCGAGACATGCTGCCCTCGACTCTGCCACTCTCAATCTCCACAGTCACCTCGGCGTCACCGTACTTTGCATGGAGATGCGGCGGCAAGTGGTCCCGCCAATACATCATGATCACAATCCCGAAAAAGCGGCTGAGTACCGGCAATATGGGGCCTCTGGGACTGTTCCTATTATATCATTGCGACAGCGGATATTGAGCTTCACTTGCTCGCCAGCGGAATCACGCCGTCCCAGCCCGGCGGCGGACGGCGGTTGTGCTGGGCAATGTAGACGATGAGGAAGTCCTTCACCTGGTCCTCGGCCGGAATGCGGTGCAAAAGCTCGAACGCCCGCGGCCAGGAGCCCGCGAGAAACGCATCAAGCGCCGCCTCGTAGGTCGCGAGGTGCTCGTCCGTTAGCTCAGGGCATTGCGATGCCGGCGGCAACAGTTCGCTGACTTCCAGCGGGGCGTCGAGACCGTATGGGCGAACGATAGCCAGCCGCCGAACGCGAGCCACCTCGCGAGAGACGGTTTGTCGTACGATTTTCGCCGTCGCCTCGTCCAGCAGGATCGGGGCTTGGATCAGCCGGGTCATCCCTTCCAGCCGCGACGCGAGGTTGACGACCGGCCCAAAGACCGTCACCTTGACCTGATCGACGGTGCCAATTTTTCCCGCTACAGCCCGACCGGTGGCCACGCCGATGCCGGCCCCGAGACCGGTCGATGCCTCGAAACCGGCGCGGACGGCCAGCGCGGCTCGGCACGTCCGCTCGACGGCGTCGGTCTGCGGGAGCGGCCAGCCCCAGAAACCCATCGCCGCATCGCCCTGGAAATCGCCAACCACCCCGCCGTGCTCGCGGATGTGGTGCGTCATCACGCCCAGCGCAGTGCTGACTTGTTGCAGCAGACCGAGCAGGTCGCCGGCTTTCCGCTCCGACTCACGCGAGAAGCCGCGAAGGTCGCAGAACATGACCGAGACTTCCGTTTCGCGCGGCGAAAGCACGACCTCCGGGTCTTCATCAGCCAGCGTGTCGAGCACCACCGGGGAGAAGAACTGGCTCAGCGTGGCGTGGCGATGCTCCAAGAGCCGCATCTGCCGTAGCGAGGCGAGCATGGCCGAAACCAACTCGGTGAACTTCACGTCTTCACGGAGGTCGCTGGGATCGGTCGAAGGCGTCAGGCCGGAACGCTCGACGTTGAACCGGCCGGCCACATACAGCGCCCACCCCCGACAGGCTTTGCCGACGACAGGCGTGCAGAACGCCCAATCAAAGGCGTCGCTCACGGTGTAGGACTCGGGCGTGGGCACAGTGGTGCCGCGCCAAACATGCAAGACGCTTTGCCCCTGGCGAATCGATTCAAGGATCAAGCTCTGGCTGGGGCGGAAATCGGTGGCAATCGCCAGTCGCTGGTCCCAGTGCAAAACGCGGGGAGAGGCGTTAGGGCGAAGGCCAGAGGGAAGCGTTGCCGGCCCCCGATGTTTGTTCTCCCACGCTGATTGCTGCGATTCTGTCTGAGCCGCGTCATCGGGCACTGAAGCACCGCGCCTTCGTTGCCCTTCCTTGTCGTTTCTACTCGCTTCGCTCTCCTCTTTTCCCTCAACGGCGGCCACGACTGCGGCGGCGTCGGCTCGGGGAATGCCGGCCAAAAGCATGCTGACCAGCCGCGTAAAAAGCTCCTGGTCGCTGGCCGCTCCGGAGATCACGTCTGGCAGGCGGCTGAGAACCTCGATGCGATAGTCGGGGTTGCGGAACTGAACTTGCTTGAGGTACTGAGCGCTAAACGACTGCTGTTGTACGGGCGCCGGAGCATCGGCCGCGACGTTCACCTGCTGATCGGCCAACGTGAAGGTGGTTTGCCCAATGACGAAATGCTCGCCCGCCACGAGTGAAAACTGGTCTGCCTGTGAACCGCGGAGGAACAGCGGATTTCGGGCGTCCGCCAGCCGAACGACTTCGAGGCGTTTGCCCGTCCAGATCAGGCTGGCGTGCCGTCGCGATATTTGCGAGTCCCATGGAACGGCCCAGCCGCCTCCAAGCCGGCCGAGCACGACGGTCTCGCCCTCCGGCAGCGTACGACGCCAGCGGTGTTGCGGGTCGGTTCCTTGGGCGATCAAGTCAGGCATGGCTAGGACAAGCGATTAGGGATTGGGGATAGCCTCGCTCGGCGGCTAAGAAGGCCATCGGCGATGATAAGCGGAGCCAACACAATAATGATTGGAGTAAGCGCATCTGCCACCCGGTTCGTCAATTGAACAGCCGCAGGCGGCACAAAGTCGACCCATTGCCTGTCTTCCAGTTGGAAGAAACAGACAGGCAGCGGCAACCCCACCCAACGAAACGTCGGCGTGACATGGACGTCGCAGCAGCCAAGGCAAAAGCCAGCATACGCTCCGCCGATAAGCAGCGTGACGAAAAGGGGGCACCATCGCCGGCCCTTCTTCCTGCGCCAAAGACCGCGAAAGGACTTAAAGATCAGCCAAGTCGCCAGTACGATGATGGGGAGGGAAATCAGAAGGCTCATCATGGCGTCAGCTTCGGATCTCTAGTTCCTCGCGCTACCGCTCATTCGTTTCGCCATTCCCCAAAGGCCCGCCATCACCAGCGCGATCAGCGCGAAGGCGATGACGCCCGAGCGAAGCAGGCCGAGCTTCAACATGTCCAATGTGCGGCCGATTGCCGTCTCGTAGTCGTTCTGCACGATGACGTCCCAGCCCGTATTGTGCCCCCGCAAGCGGACCGGCTCCATCCGGGCCAGCCAGCGGCCCTTGTACTCCGCCCCATCCGGATCGACCGCCAACGGGTCGTGGTAATCCTGCTGTTGCCGGACATCGTGGTTGTCGGGCAAGTCATCGTCATGGACGCGATAGTCCTTGAAATGATCCGGCAACTTGCCGTCGCGCGTCAGCAGCTTGTCGAACAACGGATGCTCGATGACCACGCCTTTGTGCTCGCCGCCGCGGTTGTCGACCAGAACGGCGAATCGGGTCTTGTTGCCGGGGAAGTCGATGAACCGCCCGACCTGCGCCGTCATTCCCACGGCGCCAAGGAACTTCTTCGGGTCGGACAGGTCGTATACCGGCGCGCTGACGCAAACCGTCCAAGTTTCCCGCGACGACGGGAAGACATCGGAGAGCGTCGTCGCGGTCAGGTGTTCGCCGCGTTTCGGCCGCCAGTTGTCTTCCATGTCCACCGGTCCGCCATGAAAGTAGCTTCGCCAGGCGAAGTCGCGGCCGATCGTTCGGTTGTCCGGCGTCCGGACCGTGGACACCCCCTGTGCGTCGCAGAAAAACCAACTCGTGATCTCTTCTTCGCCGAACGACCGTCGCATGAACTGCGTGACAATCGCCGTGAACTCCTTCTGAAGCGCCAGCCGGTCCGTGTTCTCGCGAAGTTGCTGCCGTAGCGGGGCCAGCTCCTCGCCGCTCAGCTTCCGGCTGCCGAGCCTCGCGAGCAACTCGCTAAGCTCCGGCCTCGCGAGCGTGTCGGCCAATTTCCGGCGGAACAGATCCGACGCGGCCACTTCCTCCACAAGCCGATATCGTCGCTCCAGTTCGTACTCCGCGTTGCGCGCGGCGAATTGAGCGGCAAAACCGTTGCTCTTGAGCGCCTCGTTCGTCAACGCGGCCTCTGATTTCACCACCGCGGAATGAAAACCCTGCCACGCGAACCACGAAACTACCGCCAGCAGTAGCGCAGGCCCTACGGCGCCAAGGATCATCGCCGGCCGCCGCGCCAGTCGGGCGGCGCGATCGTCCAGCGCGTCCAGCACCGCTTGAACGTTCGGATAACGCTCATGGGGATCGGGCGCCAAGCAGCGATCGACAATTGCGGCCAACATCTTGTCCACGCCGCGACGCTTTCGATGCCCCACCGGCGGCGGCGACTGCTCGATCGTCTTGCGATAATCCTTCAATCGCTGGGCCAGTTCGGGCGTCCGCTCGAACATGTCTACCGTCTTGCCGCTCCGATGAGGCGGCTCACCGGTCAACATGCAATAGAGCAATGCCCCAAGGGCGTACACGTCCCAGCGGGCGTCCGGCACGGCCTCAAGGTCGGCCTGCTCTGGCGCCATGTAGAACATCGTTCCCAACGCCGGCGCCTGCTCGGTCGAAAGACGCGACTGACCGAAATCGGCCAACCGCGGCTTGCCATCTTGGTCAAGCAGCACGTTGGCTGGCTTCAGGTCGCAGTGCAGGACGCCCTTGCCGTGGGCGTGGACAAGGCCCGTAGCGACGTCCCGCAGCAGCGCGACCGCCTCGTCAGCCCGCAGTGGTCCCTGCGCGATCCGCTCGGCCAACGAGCCCTTCTCCAGATACTCCATGATGTAGTACGGCGGGTCGGCATCCCAGCCGACACCGACCAACTGCACCACGTACCGATCGGCGAATAGAAAAGCGAGCTTCTCGACCTCGCGGCTCAGCAGCGACCAGTCCAGCCCGCCGCGATGGGCGTAGAACTTGATGGCCACCCGCCGACCGGTGTTTTGCTCTCGGGCGACCCAAACCTCACCGTAGGCGCCGATGCCCAGAAATCGCTCCGGTTCATAGCCGGGCACGTTGGTGGGCGGATAGCCTCGCTTCAGGCTCATCTCCGCCGCCCGCCGCCGCTCCTGATCGCCCTGCACCTCGGTCGCGTCGCTGCTCATCCCACCAGTATAATGGGCCAGCCCGCGGGGGGCTAGCGGCCGGGCGCCGAGCCGGTGCGCGTCGAACCGCTATACTCCACGGCCACGTCGCGTGGTAAAATGGAGGGGTCGGAATTGGAGAGCAAGGGTTACTTCCGGCTTGCCGACCTGACAGTAAGGAAATGACGATGGCCGCCACATTGGACACCGCCGCCTTTGACCGCGGCACCGATCCGATCCTGGACTTCTTCAGCCCCGAACAAGCGAGGGCATTGGTGGCGTATCGAGGCGACGTAGCCCTGCGGGCGAGGATCGAAGAACTCGCGCGAAGAAATACGGAAGACGCCCTGACCGAGGCCGAACAAGCCGAATATGAGGGCTATGTTCAGGCCAACAAGTTCGTTGCCGTTCTGCAGGCGAAGGCCAAAAAGCTCCTCCGCGACTAGCCCGCATGGATGCCGCAACGCGCCAGTTCGTTCGCCAACGCGCCCGATGCCGTTGCGAATACTGTGGGCTTCACGAAGACCAGTCCCCCCTGGCTTCGTTGCACGTCGAGCACATTCGGCCGAAGAAACACAACGGCACCGACGACACGGACAACCTGGCGCTCGCGTGTATCGACTGCAATCTCCACAAAGGGAGCAACGTCGCCGGATATGATCCCAAAACCGGGCAACTCACGGAGTTATTCTCGCCACGCCGTCATCAATGGGACGAGCATTTCGAGCGGCGCGGCCCGGTGATTGCCGGCAAAACGGCAATCGGCCGCACGACAGTTGATGTCCTGCAACTTAACGCCGAGGAGCGAGTTCAGTTGCGTATTCTGTCGACGCGTTAGCCAACCGAGATGACGAGATCAAGCGAACCGATTCTGACGAGCCGCGACAACGCTGACGGCAGCTACTTGTCGCCGACGGCCCCCCGCGCGCCGGAGCGGTTTCCCGTTCGCAACGTTCCCAACTCGTACATCCGCGTCCCGGTCTCCATCGGAACGACGAACCGCGCAAGGTAGTTCAGGGCTATTTCGACCGCATCGTCGTCGCTATCCGCGATGTAGCCGTAGTGCTCGGCATCGTCGCTGCCACGCTGCATGAGAGAATAATGGCCGTCGCCGCGACTGACGAGCGGATAGTCCGACGTGATCGTCAAAGCCAACGACATATGGGCCTTCACGCGTTTCCCTGTTCCCTTCTCGGCAGCGTCCGCCACCTTCTTAGCGAGATCGTCCATCTTCTGCTTCTCGATGCCAACCGAGAGCTGTTTCTCCAGACCGAGAGTCGGCCAATAGACCCGGAGAACAGCGACCTTCGTGCCTTTGTCAACAACGCGGAAGGCGCGCACACGTAGGGGAGCAACGTCAGAATCACGCAGCCCGAAAGCATAGTCGCGGACGAGCGCGGGTTTTCCGTCTCGCAACACCTCGACCTTGCCGGAGTAGGACGGCTTGTCAACGTGCGTCTCCGACGCGCACCCGGGCAGCAACAACAGGACCGGCAGTGCTGAGAGAACAAGCGAGTATCGCATCTTCTCCCCCTAGAACAATCGCGGATATCGAACCGAATCCCCCCCTAACCCCCGGACCGCAGGCCGGGGGCGTCTCCCTTCGACTCTCGATTCTTTGCTCTCGCCTTTACTTCGCCGTAGGTTGGGGTGGCAGTTGTACTAGGTTGGGGTGGCAGTTGTACTGCCACCCCAACAAACCGGCAAGCACTTCATGGAGGTCGCACTAGAACAATCGCGGGTATCGAGCCGAATACCTCCCCTTGACCCTCTGGATTGTCCGCTCTCGACTTACTTCGCCTGCTCTTCCTTGTCGAAGGCGGCATCAAACGCCACGCGGCTCGGCTCGAAGTCGAGCCTGCGGACAAAGTCGACGGCTTCCTTGGCGCCGCGGTCGCGGTCCATGCCGCTATCTTCCCACTCGACGGATAGCGGGCCTGCATAGCCAGCGGTGTTCAAGGCGCGGATGAGCTCCTCGAAGTTCACGCCGCCGCGGCCCAGCGAGCGGAAGTCCCAGCCGCGGCGCGGATCGCCGAAGTTCAGATGGCTGCCGAGAATGCCACTGCGGCCATTGAGCGTCACACTGGCGTCCTTCATGTGGACGTGGTAAATGCGATCGG
>JAJFUI010000092.1 GCA_021372555.1 Planctomycetaceae bacterium
GCAACCGTGCGTCAGAACGCCGGCCCCTGCTTCGAGTCGCTCGATTACCGCGACACCTACCGCGATCCCCAGCGCCTCGGCCCCGGCCGCAAGAGCCTGCTGTTCACGATCACGTTTCGCGGGACCGAAGGCACGCTCACCGGACAGCAGGCCGACGAGCTTCGCGACCGCGTCGTCGCCGCCTGCCGGCAGCGTCACAACGCGGAGCTGCGAGCAACATAGCCCCTCCCTTCGCCCGCCAGTGTAGGCGGCACACTCCGTGTGCCGCTGAGCGTGTCACGGTCTCCGCCCGTGCGCATGTTGGGGCGGCAGTTGTACTGCCGCCCCCCGTTCCCGCGCTCCCCGCGTCGACCTCCCCTCGCCCGCTTGCGGAAGAGGGGCTGGGGGTGAGCGACGGCACGCCGCGTGCGAACTGCATGCTAGGCGGGGTGGGCTGAATGTTGCTGCGCCGGGTTGCAGTTCGTGCAGCAGTTGCGCGCTTTGTTGGGCTTTATGTTGGGGCTGTAGTCGCATTGCCGCCCCGCCATCTCTCTCGCCCGCGCCTTGTTGTGGTGGCCTTGTTGGGGTGGCAGTTGCACTGCCGCCCCCCCTCATCCCGACACTCCCGCGTCCTCGGCCCCGGCTGCAAGAGCCTCCGATTCGCGATCGTGTACGCGGTCACAATTGCGGTGTCAAAGAACGACATTGCGCCATCAGCGGTAGGGATTCCTCTTAAGTGGAAGCGAAAAGTCGAGTCGCATGGTTTTGGGTCGGGCCCGTGCGTAGCATTCCTAGGGTCCGCTGGTCGTGTCCATTTCCCTGCTGCAACCGGACGCCTGCGGGCAGGCGCCCTGCGTCACCCACGTCGGCTGCGCGCGGAACAAAGCTCGTGAATAAGCCCATCAGACTCCTGTACCTCGAAGACGACGAATTGGAGCGGCGTAGCTTTTGCCAGACGGTCAGCGAAAAGGGTCTGCCCTATGAACTGACCGCGGTCGGCACGCTTGCCGAGGCCCGCGCCGCGTTGGCGAAATCGCGTTTCGACCTAATCGTCGCCGACTACCATTTACCCGACGGCCACGCGACAGATCTATTCGACGAAGTCAAGGACGTCCCCTTTATCTTGCTCACGGGCACACTCGAAGAGCAAATGGCGCTGCGCACGCTCGAACGCGGGGCCGATGACTATCTCGCCAAGGACCCGGACGGCCAGCACTTGCAGGCGCTGCCGTTTACAGTCGAAAAGGTGCTGCACCGCAAGCGCATTTATGACGTAGAGCAGCGGCTGACGCGGGAACTGCGTCAAAGTGAAGAGCGGTATCGCCTGTTGGTCGAGGGCATGTCCGAACACGCAGTCATGTTGATCGACCCGGCCGGGCACATCGTGTCGTGGAACGTCGGCGCGGAGCAAGTCTTCGGCTGGACAAAGGAAAACATCGCCGGCCAAAGGATCGACCTACTCTATACACCCGAGGACCAAGCGGCGGGCGTCCCGGCCAGAGAACTGACCCAGGCGCGCGAGTTCGGCCGTTCGGGCGGGGATCGCTGGCTCTTGCGCAAGGATGGAACACGATTTTATGCCGCCGGGACCACGGCCTGCATCCGCGACGAAACCGGCGAGGTGCGCTCCTATGTGAAGGTTGCTTACGATGCAACTCGGCAGAAACTGGCCGAACGAGTGCTCCGCGAGAGCGAGCAATTGCTGGCGTCACAGGTTCCGCCCGCCCATGGTAAGGACGGCCTCCTCTTGCGGCTTCGACAATCGCTTCTCGTTGGTAGCCGCTCGTTGTCGTCTCGTTACGGCATGGCGATTGCGATCACCGTTGGCAGTCTCCTCGCGCTAGAACTCTTGTCGCCGCCATTTGGCAGGACCGTGCCGCCGCTCGTGCTGTTGGTGCTAGCCATCACTGCAGCAGCTTGGTGGGGTGGAATCGGCCCGGGACTGGTCGCGACCGCCGTCTCGACCATCGTAGGATGGTGGGCCTTCGTCCCGCCGTACCATTCGTTTGCCGTGAACAACCCGTCCGAACTCGTGCGATACTTGGTAGTCGCCTTTTGTGGCATTGTCATCAGCTTTCTCGCCGGTGTTTCGCGTCGAGCCGTCGGTCGGCAACGGACTGCTATCGCCAGGTTGGCAACGGAGGTGGACGAGCGGCGCAAGATCGAAGCAACGATGCGAGAGCAGGCTCAAGTCGTCGACCTGTCCTACGACGCCCTGTTGGCGTGGCCCCTCGACGGGACCATCCGCTATTGGAGTTCAGGCGCCGAAAGGCTCTATGGGTTCTCCCGTGCCGAGGCGCTAGGACGCCTGCCCGACGACCTGTTGAAAACCCAGGTCGACGGCGGGCCAACCACGATCCTCACCGCGTTGAAACGGGACAAATACTGGTCGGGCGAACTCCGACATCATGCTCGCGATGGCCGGGAAGTGCTCGTCGAGTCTCGCATGGTGCTGGTGCCCGGACAGGATGGCGATAGCGCGCCGGTCGTGATCGAAAGCAACCGCGACATCACCGCGCGGAAGCGGGCGGAACAATCGCTGCTCGAAAGCGAACAGTGGCTTGCCTTGGCCGCCCGCGGCGCCCACGTCGGCATGTTCGATTGGAATGTCGAGACGGGCGAAAGGCGTTGGACGCCCGAGTACGAAGCCATCCTCGGCTATGTGCCATCTCTCACGATTACCACCCACCCGTTTCACTACTGGGCCGACCGCGTGCACCCTGACGATCTGCCCTGGGTCGTAAAAGAGGCCCGGCAATCCGTCGCCGACGGCACGCTTTACGAGTCCCAGTATCGGGTCGTCTGGCCCGATGGCAGCGTCCACTGGATCGAGGCCCGCGGAATGCCTGCACTCGACGTCAGCGGACACCGAACGCGGCTCATGGGCGCCGTGACGGACGTCACCGCGCGCAAGACGGCGGAGGACGAATTGCGCGTCGCACGCGATTCATCCGAAAAGGCCAAGGCCGAAGCCGAACTGGCCAACCACGCCAAAGACCACTTCTTGGCCGTTCTCAGCCACGAACTCCGCACCCCGCTGACGCCCGTCGTGTTGGGCATTTCCATGCTCCAAGAGAAGCCAAACCTCGATCCCGCGATGCGCGAGACGCTGGCAATGGTCCACAGCCACGTCGAGATGGAGGCCCAACTGATCGACGATCTCTTGGACGTGACCCGAATCGCCCGCGGAAAAATCGAATTGCAGAAACTGCCGGTGGACCTCTGCTCGGTCATCCAGCGGGCGGTCGACGTTTGCCGGCCCGACATCGATGCCCGCGGTCTCCGTTTCGACGTAGACCTGGGGCTGACGGCCCCCTATTGGGTCGAAGCGGACCCTGGCCGCCTCCAGCAAGTCTTCTGGAACTTACTAGAGAACGCCGTCAAGTTCACGCCGCGAGGAGGATCCATCGGCATTCACTGCCGGCCAGACGCCGAGTTCGTCATCGTTGAGGTCAACGACACGGGCATCGGGATAGAACCGGAGGCGCTAACGCGAGTGTTCAATGCCTTCGAGCAAGCCGAACGCTCTATCACCCGGCAGTTCGGTGGCCTGGGCCTTGGACTGGCAATCAGCAAGGCATTGGTCGAAATGCATGGCGGCACGATCGAAGCCCACAGCGAGGGTCGGGACAAGGGCTCCACGTTCACGGTACGATTGCCGCTGGCTGCGCCGGCCGGTCAGAAGGAATTGCCGTCAACGGCCCTGCCGCCCGAGCACGCCGTGCGTCCTTTGCAAATCCTGCTCGTCGAGGATCACGGCATTACCGCGCAAATCGTGGGGCTGGTGCTGGCCTCCGACGGGCACACGGTCAAGATGGCCGGCGATGTGGCCACCGCGCTGGAATTGGCCAGCACCAACCGCTATGATCTGCTTCTCAGCGATCTCGGTTTGCCCGACGCAACCGGGTACGATCTGCTGCGACGCCTCCGCCAGCGCGGGCACAAGTTTCCCGCCATCGCTCTGAGCGGCTACGGACAAGAGGAGGACATCCGGCGAAGCCACGAGGCGGGCTTTGCCGCTCATCTGAAAAAGCCCGTCTCCCACGAAGCCCTCAGCCAGGCCATCGCTGCCGCTACCGGGGAACAAACGGGAACGGCCACGATCGCACCCAGAGCTGGACCGGAAACACCGCCGCGCGTCGAATCGCCCGTATTCGATCCCCGCGCCGCGCTCCAGCGTTGCCTTGGCAGCCCGGACCTCCTCGCCCAAATGATCCAGTTCTTCTTTAAGGACCTTGACGAGTTGCTGCCGCAAATCCACTCCGCGTTGCAGCGCGGCGATCTCGCGGAAGTGGCACGGCTGAGCCATCGCTTCAAAGGCACCATCACCCACTTGGCCGCCGAACGCGCCCGAGAAGCGGCCAGGGAAATGGAACGCATCGGAATATCCGGCACCCCTCAGCCCAATGCCGAAGAATCGCTCGCCACGCTCGACCGCGAGTGCCAGGTCCTGAAAGCCGCGTTGCTCGACCACCAAGCCGCGCCCGTGGCATAGCCGCGTCGTCCTCCCCTCCCCACTTGCGGGCGAAGGGGCCGAGGCTGAGGGCAGTTCGCCGTGTACCCACCGCGTTGTTGGGGTGGCAGTTGCACTGCCACCCCCGCCCTCCCCTTGCTGACATAACAGTTGTACCGGCCTTCGTTCGCTTCATGTTGGGGCAGCAGTTGCTCGCATCGTTCGTGCAGCAGTTGCTCGCATCGTTCGTGCGGCAGTTGCTCGCATCGTTCGTGCGGCAGTTGCGCGCAAGGTTGGGGTGGCAGTTGCACTGCCGCCCCCGCTTCCCGCGCTCACGCATCGTCCTCCCCTCGCCCGCTTGCCGGAGAGGGCCGAGGCTGAGGGCGGCTCGCCGCGGCGTTCGTGCTCGCATGCCGCGTTCCACCTGCTAGCTTGTCCGAAATAGTCGCGGCACGACTGGCACGCACCAGTCCACCGCTGCCTGCCGCATTTTCCTATCTAGGCGATTTCCGATGCCGCGGTACAATCATCGCTAGCTTGGGGCTGTCCCGCCTTTTCCGCACCCAAAACAATCGGTTCACATGATGAGAATCAAGGCTGCGATCGGGCCGCTTCTTTGTCTTTTCGCGGTGGACCTTCCGTGCGGTTTCGCTTTGCGAGGCCTTCCGCCGGCGCTAAACCCGAAGACCTACACGTCCCCTTCGGGTGTCTATTCGCTTTACGTCGATCCCACGGAAATGTATGGACAAGGTAAGGGCAACTGCCGCCTTATGAAGAATGGCAAAACCATTTGGGCTCGCACGCTGCCCTACACGTTCTGCGAAGCGATCCTCACCGATAATGGACAAGTGGCGGGCTACGCGTATACCAACGGTCGAGAAGGTTTTTCGAGGGAAAATGACAGCCATGGCCATTTCATCATCGCTGTGCTCGGCGCGGACGGAAAGGCGTTGACTGAGGAAAAGCACTGGCGCGAGGCGAGCTCTTATCCTGATGGCTCGCCCACGCCGTTGGTGGCCGGCATCGTTACCGATCGATCCAATCAACGGTTCGTCGTTCGCATCATGGCGCCCGACGTCAACCGAGGTGACGAGGAGTGGTGGGTCCACAGTCTGACGGACGGCAAACGGCTCGTCGTCTTGAATCCACACCCGACGACGCGTGGCCAATGGAGCGACAACGAGCGCCTGTTTGACGCGCGATCCGTTCCCAGCACGCCGCTGGTGCTGACGCACTGGTCCAAATTTGACAAGGAGCATGGCGCAGTCTTTACCCTAGTCGACCTTAATGATTCCGACGCGAAGCCAGTCTGGACCCTCGCCTTGGACGGCGACTATTCAGTGCCCGGAAACGACAAGGCTGAGGACGCCATTTGGGAGCACGTTCGCGAGCATGGCGTCATCTTCGAGGCCAAAGAGCCGTCACGCTTCGCGATCCATGCCGTCAAGCCGCGACAGCGCATCGATTATTCGGTCCAGAAGCGAGCTGGCGGAGGCTGGCTCGTCAAAGAAGTGCGGAGGACGCCTTATGAGTTTCCCCGTCCCGATGCTGCACAGAAGACGCCCGCGTTCCCGGAAATCGAGTTGAAGGAGGTTGCCGCCGTCCGGCTACGCGGCGGCCAGCAGCGAAATGAGAGCGTCATTCGCGATATTTGGGAATTCGACTTCGACAAAAATGGCAACCTCGGTGCCCTCAGTGCTCGCAGAAACGAAGAGCCGCACCTCCTTTACTTGACGCAGCGTGGTGAGGTTCTCAAAGACCTCCGGGTGCCGCTCGGAAAGCCTCTGCCTTCGGGGAAGTATTCGGGCCCCGTCGGCATTGGCGACGGCAAGTTCGTCTTGACGATCTCCGGTTACGGCGAACATGACAAGACTCGCTGCTTCGTCGCCGATTTTGATGCCGGAACCGTCAAGGAACTGACACACTTCCGCTCGCCAAACATCACCGCCCTGGCCGGTTTCCCTGACGGACGATTTGCCGCGCTCACCGTCAGCAGTGCGGGATACACATGGTCCCATGGTCTTAACCTCTTCGATGCCGAAGGCAAGCTTGTTTGGGATAAGGTCGAGTGGGGGAGCAACAAGCCCGGCGACTTACTGAGTCCGGAAGACCTCTGTCGCTATGGCGACGACTCCATCGCCGTCTTGGACGTGATTCGGCACACCGTTCAGCTGTTTGATGCCAGCGGAAAGTTCGTTCGTCGGATCGACCTGGAGAAGGCTTGGAAGCGCGAACCGAACCATCCCAGCCACATCGCTGCGGACAGGCAGGGCAACTTCGCGATCTGCGATTTCAATGCCCAATTTCCCCTGGTGCAGACGGATTCAAACGGTCAAATTCAACATCAGTGCACCGTGAAGTTCGCCAACGGCCGCCCGTTTAGTGCCCGCCGACTG
>JAJFUI010000094.1 GCA_021372555.1 Planctomycetaceae bacterium
CGCAAACAGATACGCCGACCGAAATCAGTTGCCTCACGTTCCTTGCCGCCAGCCTGGTAGACCTGCCCGGAAAAAGTGAACGCCGTAGCCAGTTGAAAAGTGTTCACTTCTGTTCAATTTTCATAGTTTGTTGACGCTGTAGTATGACGGTTGTTGAACGCAACCCATTTACTACGGAGTCAAAACTAATGGCAACTGTCGCCCTCCCTTCTCCGCTCGTTGACGAGAAACGAGCCGCCGAAATTCTCGGCATCACTCCCGGCACACTGAGTGTGTGGCGCTGTGTACGCAGGTACAACCTGCCCTACACCAAGATTGGCCGCGCCGTCCGCTACCGCGTCGAAGACCTGGAAGCGTTCGTGCGCTCTCGCACCGTCGGCGGCGCTGCCGAGTAGGAGGCGCACACATGAAAAAGTCTCACACTGAGACTCGCGGCGACCGGGCGGCGATCGTGGCCCGTCACTTCGGATGCTCACGGGCGACGGTCTTTCGGGACGCCCGATATGCGGCGGCCGTTGACGCCATGACGGCGGTGTTGGGCGAAGACTTCAAGACACGATTGTTGGCCGGCAGGACAGGCCTCACCAACAAGGCGGTCGTCGCGCTTGCGGCGCTGCCGGACGAGGCGATCCGGGGCCGGTCTGACGCCGAACTAAAACAGCTCGCGGCCGGCCGACGGCAACGGCGAACGCGGCTGGATCGGGCCAGGGCGGCGTACGTGGCCATGCCGCCGGCCGAACGAGATGAGTTCCGGCGATGGCTCGGGGAGGGCGGATGATGGCTCCCGGCTTTACGATGTTGAGTAATGACTTGGTCTTGGACCGGCTGCCGGAGATAGATGGCACGTCGCTTAAGGTGCTACTGGCGTTGACCAGAAGGACCAACCAGAGCGGTCGATGCTGGCCAAGCCAAGCGACCATCGCAGCCGATACGGGCTTGCAACCGCGTGCTGTGCGTGGTGCCCTAACGCGACTCAAGGGGCTCTTGCTTGTGGGGACGGAGAGCAAGCCCGGTCACGCCACGGTGTACAGCGTCACCCTGGCACCGCCGTGCCGCCCTGAAACCGGGGGAGCGGCACCGCCGTGCCTACCACCCCGGCACGATGATGCCGGGGACCCTGGCACCGCCGTGCCTACCACCCTGGCACCGCCGTGCCTACAGAACAAGAACCATAGAACAACACCCAAGAACAAGACCCATAGAACAACACCCAAGCGCGGCTGCGCCGCTTCGGTCGAGATTCCGGCTTGCTTGAGGGTCGATGGTTTCCCAGAAGCTTGGGCCAACTGGTTGGGCTACAGACGGAACCGCAAATTGACATGCACGACGGCTACGCTGGAAGGCCAGCTTCGTAAGCTCAAAGCACTCGGCCCGAGGGCAGCCGTAGACGAGATTGAAAACAGTATCGCCAACGGATGGCAATCGGTTTGTTACCAAGGAGGAAATTATCATGGTAATGCAAAGCATGGCTTCCCTGTTGGCCAAGGTCAACGGTTCGCTGGCGCTCCCGCCCGCATCGGCGAGTTCTGAGGCGGAGGACATCAAGCCACGGCGACTGACCAAGGAAGAGGCTGAGCGCGCCATCACCTCTGCGATACGCCTACACGATGACTGGGGCGGACAGTGGGACTTCCATCGCAGATTGCATACAGGCCCAGTGCCGCCGCTCGCGGAGTTAGTGAGGCGTGAACTGCCGGACAACGCCGACCCAGAGCAAGTGACGCGGATCATCGCCGCGGCCGATGCCGCACAACAGCGGCGCGAAGAGGCACAACGCAAAGCGCGGCTGGACGCATTCACGGCGACCGTCGGTAAGCGGTTCGCCGGCGCGACGCTTGATAGCTACCAGGTCACCTGCCCGGAACAAACGAAGGTGCTGGCGACGATCAGGAGCTACGCCGCGAACATCCGTGAGCGCGTGGCCGACGGCGCTGGGATCGTGATGTTCGGTAGCGCCGGAAGCGGCAAGACGCACTTACTTTCAGCGCTCGGCAAGCTGGCAATTGATGCCGGCCTGACGGTCACGTGGACGAACGGCCAAGACCTGTTTGCGAGATTTCGGGCCGCCATCGACGGCGACGAGTCGGAAGGCAAAATCATCGACGATCTGGTTGCGGCGGACGCGTTGGTTCTGGACGACCTATTGCCGCCCGGCGGGAGTTTGAGCGACTACCAGGCGACCTCGATGTACCGCATCATCGACGCGCGCTATCGCGACTGCCGGCCGACGTGGGTCTCGATGAACGTGGCCGCCGGCGACGAAGCGGAACGCGGCATGGGCGCACAGGTGGTGGACCGACTCCGGCACGGGTCGCTGACCTTGTTCTGTAACTGGCCCTCCTATCGAAAGCCCCAGGCATGACCCAAGAACGACGAGCCCTCCAGCGCGCCGCCATTGCCGCCCATCGAGCCGGTATCGGCTGGAATGACTTCTGGCAGCGACGCGGCGAACAGGTCCGCAAGGCCGAGCCCTATGACGTCAAGCGATACCATCGGCTGGTCAACCGCCTTCTATCGCTGGTTGCATCCGGCGACACCGCCAACGTGGAGCCCCTCGATGCGCCGTGGCTCGACGACGACCTGCCCGAGCCGGTCAGCCCGCATGACACCAAGACGCAAGCCAAGTGTCAGCTATCGCTGTTGCCGCGCGGATGCGTTAGCCAGTTCGTCACGACGGAGGCAAGATGAGCACGGGCACACCAATCTACATCCGCATGACGCTTCCGCGATGCCCGGCTTGCAGCAGCACCAAGCTGCGTGCGGTTCATACAGAGAGGCGTCGGAGTGGGACAAAGGTCAAGCATACGCGTTGTCAGCAGTGTGGGCAGAGGGTGCGAATCGTCGTTGAATGACTTTTCCAGGAGTTGGAAAAGTGGGCTTCAGTAAAGACGCGTGGATGGCAAAATGAGAATTGAGGATCACGATCAAAGGTGAGGCAACGGGTATGGAACACGACAAGTTACTAAGCATCGGTGTCGCGGCGTGCGAGGCTGGGTGTTCGGTCTCTCGCATGGAGCGGGCGCTGCGAGAGGTTAAGGCTGTGCCGGCCGTGACGCTCAACCGAATACCACATTTCCGAGAGGCTGACGTAGATCGTGCGATTGAGAGCGTACGTCGGGCCACACGGGAGGCGAGCCATGCCAAGTAAACCAGCAACCATCTGCCCGAGGTGCCAAGGCATACGGCGTGACGGCGTGTGCCTGAAGTGTGGGGCGAAGCGAGGAGCAGAGTACGACAGGTCCAGGGCCAACGCCCAACAGCGCGGATACAACTCCGTTTGGCAACGCAAGAGCAAGGTGTACCTGCGAGAGCATCCGTTATGTGCCGAGTGCCAGAGGCGAGGCAGGGTCACGGTGGCGACGTGCGTTGACCACATCGTTCCGCATCGTGGTGATCGGAGATTGTTTTGGGATGAGGCCAACTGGCAAGGGCTGTGTGCGCCGTGCCATAGCATCAAGACAAGAGCGGGGAGGTAGGGGCTGTGAAAAAAATCTTATTGTATTGCACTAATTTTGTTCACTGCGTGGGGGGTGGGGTTAAAATCCTCGGAAAAATGACCCTACATGACCGTTGTCCCGCTCCGCGTGCGCGGCGTCACCCCCAGTTGAAAACGGTTTTTCGAGCGAAGGAATAGGCAAAATGCAGAAAAAGCCGGTTGTGAAGAAGACGCCAACGGCCCCGAAGCACCTGCGGCCAGCCACCCGCAAATGGTGGTCGGCCGTGGCTGGCGGTTGGGCACTTGAGGATCACCACTTGCGGCTGCTGACACTGGCCGGCGAATCATGGGACCGGACGCAACAGGCCCGTGAAGCGATTGACACCAACGGCCTCACCTACAACGACCGCTTCGGCGCGCCGCGCACTCGCCCAGAGGTGGCGGTCGAGAGAGATTCGCGGCTTGCGTTTGCAAGATTGCTGCGGGAATTGAACTTGGATGATACGGCAGGCGACCCGAGCCGTCCGCCGCGAGTTGGAGGTGCCCAATGGTAGTGCGACGGCATGCCCGGCGACGAATCGGCGACTTTGGCGAACTGACGTTCAACCAGCGATGGGAGCTGCTGTTCGGCTCGCCGATGCTCATCCCCGGCGACTTCGGAGGCGAAGACGAGATGCGGATGGCGTGGGATGGCCACCGCGACGAGATCGTTGCGGAATTCATCGAGAGGCGAGGATCGGGCAAGCGACCGTTCGCGCAATGGATGTTCGAGATCGTGCCGGCCCATGGCGAGCGGCCAGTCACTGGCACGTTCCCTGACGGATGCGACGGCAACTGGCGTTTGCACGGCATCCTGCATACGCACCTTCAGCCCCCGGCGCAGGAGGCCGAACATCGCTTTTTGTACCGAATTGGCATCATCGACCGGGATGAGTATGAAGAGGCGGAAGCGGCCTATCAGGACGAGTGTGATTTCTACACGCGATTGTTCGCGAGCATTCCGAAACAACAGAGACTTTCCACGCCGGCGTGTGCTGGCGGCAACGAGTGATTTCCTTTTTTCAGGAGAGACGAGAGTGGCCAAGACCGAACAAAAACGATTGAGTGACTTTCCAGCGGTCGTTTCCGCCGAAGCCCGATTGCGAGAACTGCGCAACGACTACGCGGAATGCCGAACAGCGTATTCCGCCGAGAGCGCAGAGCTCCAGCAGTCGCCCGCCGCGGTGGAAATACTCCGCCAGGAGGCCGCCGCGCTGACAACCGCCGGCTCCGCATCGGCGTTGCGTGGAGAGAGCGACATCCGCCGAACGATGGAAGAGTTGCAGCATCGGTGCGCGGTCCTGAGCGAAGCGATTTTGCAGCAGCGAGGGCTCGTTGACCGTGCGCGATTGGAGGCGAGCAAGATCATCTGCGCGAACGTCGAGAGCGACTGGCTCGGCCACTGCAAGGCGATCCGCGCCGCGCTGCGAACGCTGCTCCCGGTCATCGAACGCGAACGGGCATTCCGGCAAGCTCTCGCAGACGATGGCGTGGTTTTGTCCGGTCGGATTTGCGATTCGGCCGGGTTGCCCAACCAGGAGCAGACCCTTTTCTGCTTGGAGCAACTCGACAAGAACTTGTCTGCCGTCGCGGTGTAGCGACGGCAGCCACCGGCGGTCGCGTTGCCCGTGCAGGTGTCGCGGCCGTCGGGAGTTTTTGGAAATGCTGGCCGATGAGCCGCTCGAAAGTGTCTTACCCGGAGGCTTTCAGCGGCCGTCGGTCGGCGGATTTCGGAAGGACGGAAGATGATCTATCTAGGGACAGTGACGGCGTTAGCCGTGCCCTGGGAAAGCAACTCGTTCGCATGGATCGGCGGCGATGGCTGGGACAGCGGCGGCGAAATGGAGATGTTCCGTCGGGGTGCCTTCGGCGATTCGCTCGACACCGCGACTGTGCGATCTTTGGTCAACCACTGCAAGTCAGCGCCGTTGGGCGGGACCGACGAGGGGAACTTGCGGGTCTGGCAGGATGCGAGTGGCGTATGGTTTTCGCTCGAAATTCCCGACACGCCGGCTGGACGCGAGGCACGACGGCAACTGGACGCCGGCGAACTGTGCGGTGCATCAATCAGTTTTTGCGCCGATGGCTATGAGTGGCAACCCAGCGGTCGGCCGGATTCGTCCAAGGTCAAGCTGGTAACCAGGGCAACGCTCAGCGAGATCAGCCTGACCGGCCGGCCAGCGTATCACGCGACCAAGACGCACTTCCGCTGGTTGCCCTACGCTACCGCGACGACGATCCAAGACCAGACTACCACCCAACCACGCTCCATAGAAGGATGCCCCGCTATGACCGAAGACACCGCTGTTCGTTGCTTCAAGGCACAAGAGTTGCGCGTCGGCACAACCGATGGCAAGCCGACAATTACCGGCCTGGCCGTGCCGTACAACGCACCCAGCGAAGACCTCGGGGGCTTCCGCGAGATTTTCAAGCCGGGAGCGTTTGCCGAGTCATTGGCGAATCGCGATGATATTTTCGCGGACGTAGAGCATGACGCGAAACGCAAGCTCGGCCGGCGATCGGCTGGCACACTGGCGTTGACGGAAACCCGCGAAGGTTTGCGAGTCACGATCACCCCGCCTGATACAAGCGTGGGGCGTGACACAATGGAGGAGGTACGCGCCGGGCTCTTGGATGGCATGTCCATCTCGTTTGCGAAGCCACAAGACCGCTACACCGGCACGGGCGCGAACATCGTCCGCGAGATCAACAAGGCGACGCTACGTGCGGTGACCCTTACCAGCTACCCTGCCTATACACAGACGGCCGGCACCGTGGCGTTGCGGAGCTTCAGCGAGTATCGCGCACGGGTTGAGGGCAGCGGGCCGATGCCCGGAAGCGTCCTGGATGAATACATGCGGTCCCAACCGTGGCGCGCGGATATTGATCGTGCCCGCGCCCGACTGGACCTTGAGGAGGCGATGCTGTCATGACTCGGCACATCATCAAAGGGATTGCTCTCGCGGCCTACATCGGCGGACTGGCTTCGCTGCATCCCGCCGCCGCCGTTGCGGGCCTCGGCGCGCTGGTCCTGGCGATGATGCGGGCTCGTGACGTCATAGTCGTACTTGAGTCAGACAACCACGAGGCAGACGCAGCGGCCCCGCGTACTTTCATCGGGGCCAAGCATGTCGTTCACTCCAACAACTAACCTCGGAGATTCACAATGGCTTCAGTAGTCGGTTCGCTAGTTGTTCACCTGTCCGCGCAGACCGCCGCGTTCGAGAGCGGCCTGAAGCGATCCGGAGCGGCGGCAAAGCAGTTCTCGCGCGAAGCGCTCGCCAACGAAATATTCAAGACGAACAGGGGCAGCAGTCAGATCGCTCGCGTTGCGGATGATGCGCAGGATGCGGTCCCCCGAATATCGAATGTCCGCAAGCTCCTCGATAGCATCGCCAAGACGTCGGTTGGCGGGCGCAGCTTCAAGATGCTCGGCAACATCGGTGGCGCAGCCAGCGAAATGACGGGTCTAAGCTCCGCAGCGCTCGGGATCGGCGCTGGGCTCGCCGGCGGCCTGCTTGTGGCGAAGCAATTCGGCGACACGATCCGCAACGCGCGAATCGAAGCCGCAAAACTCGGAATGACCTACGAGGAGTTCGCCAAGAAAGAGGGAATGATTCAATTCAGCCAGGGCGGCACCTCTGGGCTCGAAGCCGTCTCGGCCGCGTTTGAAAATGCTTGGTACGCCGCCAAAAAGATCACCGGGGAAATACTCGGCTGGATCTCGGATGTGGCGATCGTAAAGCCGGCGGGATTCATCAACAGTCTGGCGACCGGCGACTGGTCTCCCGTGGACTTCGGGGCGCAGGGGAAGCTGGATGCACGCGCGATGAAGGAGTCGCAGTATTCGCAGCGGTTTGGCGCTGCCGAGGAAACGTTGCGTGGAATCATATCGCGGTGGGAATCGGACCTTGAGAACTTCGGGAAAAGTCAGATTGATGTTGCGTTTGCCAAGGACAGCGCAGCCATCAATAAACTCGCTGCGCAATTCCCGGCATTGAGCATGGGCGTTGCAGACTTGACGGAGCGGTGGAAGCAGTTGACGGAGCGCGAGAAGCAGTTGACGGCGGCTACGCGACTCGGCAAGGTCGGGGAAGCCTTTAGCGATACCATCAAGTCGCTCGCGAAGATCGGGCAAGACCTCAAGCCGGAGGAAGAGGTATTCGAGCGTTTCAAGGAATCGCTTGCCGGCCTTGGCATCAATGGCGATGCGGCAGCCCCGATTCTCGCCGGCGTGGAAGCTGCGAAGAAATTGGCTACGGCGCGCCGCGAGCAGGCCGAGGCCACAAAGAAAGCGGCCGAGGAAGAGAAGCAACTGCGCGATCGGCTCAAGAGCATGACCGAAACGCCGATCACCAAGTTCGCCGCCCAGGCCGACGATCTCGCCAAGGGGCTCGCCAAGGGATTCATCTCGCGCGGTCAATACGATTCCGCCATCAAAAAGTCACAGGAGTCCGCGGTCTCATCGCTCATGGCGGACCTGAAGCAATCTTCTGGCGCATCGCCGATGCTCGCGTTCGGCTCCCGTGAGTTGTTTAACGCTGTCGCTGACCGATCGCAGGGGCCAACCGCCGAACTGGAGGAGGCGCGGCGGCAGACGCGGCTCATCACCCAGGTGCGCGACCGCCTTCCAGCCCTCCCGGCCGTCAAGGAAGGCGCGATATGAAACACACGTTTCTGGTGGCGTGGTCAGCAGACGCCCTATAACGCATTCTGACGCGATCCGAGCGATTCATGGCTGACGGGGCATCTCGACACGCCGGAACGCAACAGCAGCGACGTGGCGAGGCCGGTTCGTGAGTATGGGCGCATCCGATGTCCGCAATTGCGGACAAATCTTAACAGAGTCTCAAGCTAGGGAGCTTGGGAAGTGAATGTTGCCCATGGGCAACAAATCTTAACAGAGCGCCAAGCGTAGGCATGTCTACGGTCAAGGCAGCTGATACGACAGAAAGCGTTACATCGCGTAACGGTCTACAAGACGACAAGGCGGCGAAGGAACGGCAGAAGCTATCGGAAGGCCGCGGGAAAAAAGGTCCGGTAAATGTACCGGACCTTAATCATGGCGACGCCCGCGACCTAGCTGGAAAGGCCGTCGGAGTCAGCGGGTAGCCGTAGCCCGAATCTCGTCGCGCACAGCACCGAAACCAGACAGAATGACACCCGAGAGAAACGCTACCGCTGACAGCAGCAGGCAGTTCTGCCTGTCCTGCATCAGCCCAAGGTTGTTGACACGCCCAACGACACCACCATCAGACGGCACCGAAACGTCCATTCCCAGTGCGCACAGCACGCCGATCGTGCCCGCGACGATAAGCAGTGTACCGACCGTCTTCATCCGCAGGAAGAAGAGGCCGACGATGAGCGAGGCCAGCGTAAGCGCGCCCAGCACGGCACCACATCTGCCGAGAGCAGGATTGTCGCTGCGAATGAACAGAATGGAGAGTGCTGGCAGAAGGAGCGCAAGAGGAGCGGCTGTGAGCGTGATGGCCACCTCAGTGCCACGCCATGCCTTTGGACGCCTCAGCGGTCGGATGGCGTCGGCGAATCGGGTGGCCTGCCTGTATTCCGGTAACGACTCGGTTTCCGTCGGCGGTGGCGGTGGCGGTGGCTCTCGCAACCACGACGGCTCTGTCGTTGTTGGCTCTGGCTCGCGTTCCATCACCCGCGACCGCTTGCCGCAGGATGGGCACTCGACAACGCCGGCGGTCGGCCTGACTTCGATGCGTTGGCGACACGATGGGCATGTTCCAGTCATGTTGCACCCCCTTTACGGCTATCGTCCCGCGCAGACCGTCGGCGTTCAATCCCCCAGGTGGCCGGAAAACGATTGAGATGGGCCTATTGACGAAACCGTGGCTGTGCCGATAATGACCAGTGGTGGCTCGATCAAGTCGCCACCAAGGGCTTCAAACCCTACGAGAGATTCTGAGAATGAACGATCAGGCCCCGAGCCCGGTTATCCGTTCGCGCAACCAAGGGACGATCCGCATAGGCGGGGACCAAGGCCGCGAGGCAGCCTCTCGCTGCTTTGAAGCGGGTAGCCGGGCTCGGTGTCTTTCTTGGAGATGCAGGCTATGAAGTCTGTCACGAAGCGCGCTAGCAAGATCGGTACCCAAAAGGCGAAGTGGATTGCCGAACACAAGCGGCTACTCGCCACGATGAAAAAGACCCCGCCCGATACCCAGCTATTCTGGTACTGCTACGGGGACCTGGCACTTCTTGCAGGTAAGATCGGCCGCAACTGCTGGAAAGAGACGGAGGAGATTGTCGCGCGACTTGCTGCCCCGGCAATGGCCGCGGAAGTGGAGCGCATCAAGCAAGCCATGCCGAACGACGAACGGCACCGGGTCCGTTTTGGGACGCTGGGCTCGGCGCTGATGGGCGAGAAGAAGCATTACTTTCTCGACGGCTGGTATCACGTAATGGTTGACGCCGCGCCGGGCATCCTGACAACCAACGTGGCAAAAGCGCTGACGGCCGAAGCGAACCGGATGCTGGCAGTTGGCCGGGCACTGAAGGCGGCGAACCCAGCCAAGGGGAATCGCGGCAAGAAGGCGGCGGCAGCATAGGGACGACGGAACCCGCCCCGGCCGTGGGCAGCGGCCGGGATGGGCGATGGTGCGACGCACGGCCAAGTGGACCGGCGAGGCCCTCGACCATCCCCGATTATGGCCCGTGGTCGAGGCTCTGGCGGCAAAGCTGCTGACCGTCAAGACCCGGCTATCTGGTCCGGCCGCGGTGCGGATCATGCGACAGGCGTGGGGCGGTGGCTGCCTGCCGTACAGGGAGATGGGGCCGAAGTGGCGACGGCGATTTTCCGTTAAGATGAAAGCGGATTGACTGAGCGCGGCTGGAATGAGGAAGGGGGTGTGGACGAGTAGGAGAAGCGACGCACACAGCCTCTGTAGCGATGCAAAAATCAGGTGACCGCGCTAAGATACCACTGCTCGTTATGGCTGGTTTGTGCCTCAAGTGCAAGTTCTAACCATCGCTTACGATCCGCCGGCAGACTTGTCAGGAAATATTTCCACACCGCGCGTATTTCCGACGCGACCGTTTCGTAGTCCCACAGGTTCCTTCTGAATTTAAGGCGATCAAAAGAGATGTGGTGCAAGGAACGATTCAGCCTTTCTAGGTTTGTTGCTAGGAACGGGCAAAGCTTTGTTTGGTCCGGTGGCCAACCTGCGGGGTCGTCAAGAAAGTTGGCGGCCCTGACATCGTCGGGATACTTCGGGTTGACCTTCGTAAACATAAACTCATGGATCACACGTGCATGCAGAAGTATCGCTTCAAGGTGGGCGTTCCGCGTGGCACGGCTACCGTTTTGACGCGTCTCGTTGAGGGCATCGACTGATGCAGAGAACATCCACACTTCATAGGCAACATGCCACGCGATCTTTTTGGCGTCTTGATGCAGAGACACGATTGAGTATCCTTCATTGCCACGGTGAGCATAGTCTATTGAGGTTGGGCTGACAAGTCACCGGGTGGGGCATGCGGCTATCCCGACCGGGCGAACCTCATCCTGCGGTACGTCGATCCTCTGACCGGACGCAGTTGGCTTCGACATCTTCGACGGAGACGACAAGCCCATCCGCATCCAGCTAGCAGACAGGCTGGACGAGATGGCCGAATACTTCGCTAAGGTGTCACAGTACTGCCGGATGGTCGCCCAGGATCATCGTGCGGCCGAGGAGAAGTCGCTGGCGAAAGGTGCCGCCTGACGTTTGCGCCCGCTGGTTGCCCCCGGTTGGCTTAGGCTGGCCGGGGGCTTTTCATGCGCCCGTGGCGACTCTCAGACGGGTGTCTGGCAGGCCGGCAGAATTCTTGCGAAACATAGCACCCGCATAGCACCGGCCGCATTCCACGCTTTCGGGGCATAAGAAAAGCCAGCCGTAACTCATTGCTACGACTGGCTTTCGGTGTGCCCCCTCACAGACTCGAACTGTGAACCCTCTGATTAAGAGTCAGAGCGCAGCACACTGGGCAGAATGGGAAGGAATTGAGACTCTCTATTTCTTCCGCAGCGCCGTCGAGATCAGCACGGAGGGATTCAGCCCAAGACCTTCTGCGATCAGGGCCAGAGTGGCCAGATTCGGAGCGCGTCGCCCTCGCTCCATGTCGCAGATGTAGCCCGGCTTTCGCCCAATGCGTCGAGCCAACTCAGATTGCGAGATGCCAAGCTCCTCCCGCAAAAGCCGCATATTCCGCCGAAACAGGCTAAGAAGTTCCTCTTCGGTCATGGCTTGGTCCAAAGGGATAGGGACTATACACATTTGGTTATAGTACCCCATCCGCAGTAGACAAGCAAGCGATTCCGGGCAAGATACTACCCATCACCGCCGGCAGCAAGCACCGGAAGAGGAGCAGGCTGGTTGCGGAGCTTCTGGTGAACACGGTCGAGCTTCGCCTTTACGACCTCACCCTTGCCAACGCCATCCCCAATGTCTTGAAGCACGTCGGCCACGTCGTGACCGCACTCGCGGAAATCGCTGACGTTTGCCGTGCCGCCAATCTGATGCACCTGGGTGCAAAGTGCGAATTGCGCCTTGATGACCTTTTCCTGACGCGAGAGATGTCTGTCCCACTTTGATAACGCCCGCCAAACAAACGCCAGCAACGCAGCGGCAAACACTAAGGTAAGAAACTTGTCGCCGCCAAGCCAACTATAGTTCGCTGGATTCCAGAAGTCGCCTGACGTGGGCACTTGAACGGAATGCGACACCGACGAGCCGTCTGCGAGGATGAAAAGCATTCTTGATCGTCTCCGGCGTTAAGGTGCAGAATGAACACCGGCCCGGGCCTGATAGGACCCGGGCCGGCAACCCAAAGGAATCATTCAACGCCGCCCACGTCGGAACAGATGCCCGGCGACCTTCACTGGACTGGCCGCCCCTCTGCGAAGCAGATGCCGCCTGCCACCTTCGCCGCCCTCGCCTTCATCGCCGGATGCACAGGATGAGCAACCGCCAGACGAACAGGCTGAGGCCGTAGCTGTCGCTACACCGCCGGTTGGCTTGTAGGGACAGTTATTGCAGTCGCCGTCGCACGGGCAGCCGCCTCCACAACCGCCTCCGTCTCGCACCAGCCGACACCGGCCG
>JAJFUI010000098.1 GCA_021372555.1 Planctomycetaceae bacterium
AATCACCCGCAACATCGTGCAGGTGGACCAGGCGGCCAAGCAGACCGCTCAGGGCGCCGCGATTACGCAGAACGCCAGCGGTCAGCTCTCTAGCGTGACCGAGCAACTGCATTCGCTGGTCGGACAATTCCGCATCAGCGCATAGCTGGCAACCATTGCTCCCGGACCACGCAACGCGTCGAGAGAGACGGAAGACATCCGAGTCAATCGCGATTCGACTCCTCGCAGACTTGATACGTCTTTCAACCTCGGTGACGTTGCGTGGTCCCGCTTTTTTCTTGGCGGGTAGCGTATTCGCAACGCGTTTGCGTTGAGCCTGCGGCGGCGCTACAGCGAACTGAGCCTCGTGAAGTTTAGCGTCGTCGACACCGGGAACACGCCGTACAGGCCACGTGTGAAGAGAAGGTTGATCATGTCATCGGCCACGAGGATACGGCTTTTCGGCACGATGATTACGTCCGAGTCATCCACCCAAATTTCGCCGCGCGGGCAGACGTCACGGCCCAGCAGCGCGGCATGGAGATTAATGGTGGTGGCCAACATACGCCAGTCGTCTCCGCGACGCAGGACGACGATCTGCTGAAGATTGGCGCCCACGCGCCAACTGCCGGCCAGGCTGATTGCCTGCAAAGCGGTGGTCGGCGCGACCAGCTCGAAGCGGCCGGGGTTGTTCACCTCGCCAAGCACATAGACATATCGAGGCGCACGCTGCATGAGGATTGGAATCACTTCGATGCCTTCGACCACTTGGCGATAGCGCTCGCGGAGTTCGGCTTGGAACTCGGGGATGGTCAGGCCCTGAGCCTCCACCGAGCCGATGCCGGGAAGCGACACGGTGCCCTCGGGCGTGACGCGGGCCGACTGGCTTTGGCCACCGACGCCGGACCGCCGGTCGATTGTCGCTCGAAGGTCATCCAGTTTTGTATTGACCTTCAAGGGCGTGACGGTGATGGCGGGAATCTTATAGTACTTCTTGTACAACTCGTCGAGCCTATCACGGAGTTGCGTGACGGTTCGGCCGGTGGCATGCACCTGGCCCAATAGCCGGAGGGTAATCGTGCCGTCGGGTTGAATCAGCAGCTTGCGATTGATTTCCGGATCAGTGAACGATTCGACCTCCACCTCATCGCCGACGTTCAGCCGGTACGGAGTGGACGTCTCTTCGCGGGTGAGCCGGTAAGTCATATCCAATTGATCGTCGACGCGGAGGCGGTACTCGCGCACATGAGCCGTTCGCTCGTGACCGACATATTCGCCCTGGGCGTAGGCTTGCCAGTCGGCCGCCCGGGCGGCCTCCCAGCCGCGCTGGCAGCGGTGGACCGTCGTGCAATCGATAGCGCAGACATCGTAGGGGGCGGCCGGCCCCAACGCTTGGCAGAGCAGAATATTGTGTCGCTCCGACGGGATTGGGGGGACGGTGCGCGCCGATCGTTCGCAGGCATGGCAAGGCCTCACCGGAGTGGCTGCGTCCGTCGGAGCGATTCGTTCTCTGGACTGCCAAGCGGCTGCCAATAAAAGCACCAGTGTGACCAGCGTTAAACGCCGCGTCGTCCGCCAGGCGGTTCGCGAGGCTGTGTCGAGGTGGCGGCAAACGTGGGATGTCGTGATCATGCTGTCCCAGCTCATCGTTGATACGGTGGCGGCCCCCATTGACTGCGCTCGGCCATCGTCGGACGCCGCGCGATTGGGGGCGTCGCGTTGTTCCCAACGGCGGGCTGCCCCGTTGTCGCCGCGGAACGAGGCATTGCCACGCTCGGGGAACTCGGCGCAGAGCCGGTCGTGTCGGCGAAAGTCTGCGGGTCGAGCCATCGAATGGTCTGATTTCCTGACGTCTTGCGCCGTGCCGCTTGAGCCTGTTCCATCGCGACCGCCCAGCGACCGGCATGATCCGCCAACGCCGGCTGGCCTAGCTGCCGGTATACGACCATCAGGTTTCGCCACGTGGTCGACTGCGGCGATAGCGAGATGCTGTACTCCAGGATCGCGCGCGCCTCAGCCGCATTTCCGCAGCGTGCCAATAGCACGCCAAGGTCGTTGGCGGCCATGTAATTGGCCGGGTACACGAGCAACGCCGCTTGGTAGAAGACCATTGCCTTCGACTGAGCGGCTGGCTCTGCCGCGACTTTCTTTTCGGCCAAGGCCTCGTGCAGCTTGCCCAACGCACGCAGAGCCATCGATCCGGCAACCTCGCGGCCCGCCGCTGCCGCAAACTGCTCCTGCGCGAACGTAAAGTAGGACCGGAGCGCGGTCATAGGCGTGGCCTTATCTGCTCCGCTCTTTAGCATAGGCGTGATGTGTCCGGCAATCACGGCCGGCAGTCCACGATCGGACTCCAACTGCGGGGCGCCCGGCAGAAAATCTTCGGCTTCTTTGATCGCCACCGTGGCGGCGATCAGCGCCCGGCTGTGAGCGTTCGTTGTCTGCTCAGTATCGAGTCCTTCAGCGATCAGTCGCAGCGATGCAATGAACTCCGCCCGCGCCGCGAAGCACGCGCCACGGCCTGCAAGATCGAGGCCGTGCCGGGTCTGCCGGTCGGCTTGCTGCGCAATCTGTTCCATCTGTTCGGAGCGCTCATCGGCGGTGTCTGCTGTCGGCTGCGGAGAACCCATCGGGGCAGAAAGCGGACGCTGCGGCGCACGAACAGGTGGCAGACGCCGACTGGCTTGGCGATTCTCCGGCGCCGCGGCCTTGGTCAAGGGCGCCGCATCGGCGGGCGGCATCTCTTTCGGCTCGCCATTCGCGGATGACGCGTTGGACTGGGATGCGCCGACCAACGCGGGCCCCGTTGCCGGTGGCGCGGCATCGCCACTCGGCGCGTCGGTCGACGAGCATGTCGCTCGCCCAGTCTGGGCTGCTAGCCATAAGGTTGCTGCGACCGTTATAGTCGACGCAACCCGGAGGGCTTTGCTTATTGTTCGTCCGTGATTCGAGGCTGTCACATCCACCTCGCGCTCTGCGTGAGGGAAACGGCTCCGACATCGTTCGGCATGTGCTTCGAGCGCGTCTGAAGCCGTCGGCCCAGCCCTTCTGTACGTAGGGGCTAGTCTCATCGTAAGCGTTCGGCCGGATTTTCCGGTCGCGCTGAGCGAAATCAGGCCGTGACGGTAGTGCGGCCCAAAGTTGGGCCAAACAGTCGTTACAGGCGATTCGATCGGTATTTGCGGCCCCGCCTGGAGCCGGTCTGCCTGGGTGCCGGCGGTCGTTGACGTGTCGCGCCGTTCGATACACAATGGCGTAGCCGATCACCTAAGCTTGGGGGGCCTAATGCTCCTGTTCAAGAAGAAGTTCCTGCCGGCGATTCGTGCAGGCGAGAAGACGCAGACGATCCGCCTTTGGCCTTACCGGCGAATGCGCGCCGGACAGCGAAGCTACATTCCGGGCGTCGGATACATTCGGGTGACGGCGGTCGACCAGGTCGATCTCGACCAACTGACCGATGCGGACGCCGTCCCGGACGGCTTTCCAACCGCCGACCAGTTGAAGGCGGAAATCGCCGAGCTTTACGCCAAACAGCTTGCGGCGGGCTATCGCTCCTACCGCATCGCATTTGTTCGAGAAGAGGGGGCGGTCAAGACGGCGACCGAAAAACGGCAGTGAGCGACCACTGTCAGCCGCCCGCGGCGAGACCGATCGCTTGCAGCAACGCGTGGACGAGGTCGACGACCGACTGCACAAGCGTCTGCGGATCGCGGTAGATGCCCCAGGCGATGACGCCTGCGCACAGCAAGCCAGCGAAGATAAAGGCAAGTCCTCGCGGGCTGCGAGGCACTTCCTCGCGCGCAAGCGCCGAGCGGAGGGCCGTTTGGAGCCTTCGCCAGCCGGCGTGATTTTGATTGCCGCCGGCCGAACACAGCGAGACGCTCCCCAAAGCGGCAAAGCTGTCCAGATAGAGTTGCACCCCGAGGCCGGGCATCGACAGGCTATCGCCCGCCCAACGAGCGCCGTCATCCAGGCGGCCGGCCAGTTCCGCCAGGACTGGGCGAAGCTCATCGGAGGAAATGTTGTAGATCACCAGTCGCGGACGAAGGACCAAAAGCCAAAGCACGACGCACATCGCGTAGAGGGCTAGCAGCCAGAGCCAGATGTACGCGCCGTAGCGGATCGCGGTCTCAACCGGAAACAGCAACTCCAGCGGGCCGATGATCGCCAAACCCGCAGTGGCCAACGCCAGAGCCGCGGCATCCCGAACGCCCGACACGAGCAGCGGGCGGCGCGATAGGTTGATCACCCCGAGCAACAAAAGATAGATCGCCACGGGTCCCAGCGATAAACACAGGCGAAGCGGATCCATCGGCATAATTCCCCAGCGGCGACAACGCGGCCCATTTTACCGGGCCCGAACGCCGAGAGAAAGGCCGAACGCGACGAAGCAATCGTGGCCGAGCGGTCCAGGCGGCCCTCTGCGATGCCGCAGAAGCGGTCGCCCCTCGCCCCGACCCTCTCCCAAAGGGAGTGGGGACGGAATCGCCATCGTCCGCCGTTTAGCGGCTGCGGACATGCTGTCCGACTTGGGGGCGCCTCGGCGATGGCTAAATGCCGCTCACTCCGCGTAGCGTTGCGGATCGCTGTTGAATCGCGAGAGCGTCGTGTCGCTGGAGAACATGTAGAGCCGGCCGCCGTACGTGGCGCAGTAGGCCGATTGGCCAGGCACACTTCGATGCTGCTCGATCGATACGACCGGGTCGTTGCCACCGTTGACGGGGGCGAACGCCTCGGGGCTGGCCGCGAACTCCTGCCGTTGCTTGGCGCCGGAGAGGCGATAAATCAGCCCCTTGTAGACGACCGTCCAGCGCGTGTCGCCCTGCACCCAGCGGCCGTTGCGAAGCAGTTCAACAGGGCAGAACCCCTCGATGGCGACCATCGGAGCAACGACCTTCGGGTGAACCGCGGGCGGCTCGCGTCCTGCCCTAGTGTCATACGGACTGCTGCCAAAACGCACCGTCCCGATGCTGGGTGTCTCCTCTTCCACGTACGCCACCGGCGCGACCCGCTCCGTGCGCCGGCTGAGTGGTGCTAGGTTCGCGTCGGCGCGGAAGACGCCTGGCAAGACGGTGTTTCGCTCAGGCTCCAGCCCCCCGGTCGGTACGATGATCCGTTCGGGCGACTTTCGCCGTGCGGCGGGCGAGTCGCCAACCATCGCGGGACGCCGCTCTGGCGTCAATTCCGGCGGCAGCAGCGGCGAACTTGGCCGCGTGGTGGCCTTCTGCCTTGCCGGCGCATCGGCTGGCTTCGCCGGCTTCCCATCGGGCTTCGACTGCGGCGCCGTTGGCTCGGCAGGCAGGTCGGGCTGCAAGCCAGGCACTCCCTCGCCAGGCATCGGGGTAGGCGACCCTTCCTTGCTCGGCGGCGGCAGCAACGGCGTTTCTTCCCGCGGCGCCGGCGCTTGCTGTGGCTGCCCAGGAGGCAGCAGCAGCCCTTCCTGAGGTGTCACGCCGCCCGGCGGCGGCAACGGCACCGGCTCGCTTTCCGGAGCGGGAGCGGGCTGCGCTCGAGTGGGCGGCGCAGGCGGCGTCAGCGCTTTCGGCGGTGGAACTTCCTCGTGGCCGGCTGGCGTCGGAATCCTTTCCCCGCCGACCGCGCGCGGGTTGATGCGTTCGATCAATTTGTCATCGCCAGGCCAGACGCGCCACCGCTGCTCGAAGTAGCCGAAGCCGCCGACATTCGGCGCGCAGCCGCTAGGCTTAGGATAGACCAACGGGCGCGCCGCCAGCACCACTCCGCACAACGATCCTGCGATGAAGACCGCCGCCACCGTGGGCACGGCTCGCGTTAGCCAATGCAAACGTTTCATGTCGCTGCGTCCTTGCGTTATCACGAAATTGCCTGATCGCCCGTCCGCTCCCGCAGAGCGCGATAGGCAAGGCGCTTACTGGTTTCGGTTCCTGTTGTAATTGCGGCCAAGCGTCTCGGCGCTGCGGGCGAAGGAGGTGCCCAGCGAGCCGATGCCTAGCATCCGCTCGAC
>JAJFUI010000102.1 GCA_021372555.1 Planctomycetaceae bacterium
TCAACACTCGCTCCCCCCTGCTCTTCTTCCGCCAGCGTTGCGGCATCCCCAAGGACGACCGCCGTCAGCAGCGTATCGTCAAGCTCCGGAAACCGCCGCTCGAGCAACATCGCCACGTTGCCGTCCGTGATTGGCACAAACACCCGACGGCCGATCCATCGCACGAGCACCACGAGCAACATCGCCGCCGCGCCAGCGAGCAAGATGCCGCGCACCGCCGGCGCCGGCTCGAAAAGCCAGTCCACCGCGAGCGTCGCCCAAAATGCCGCCGCCAACCACACGATCGCCGCCGCGCTGCCCTCCAGCCACACGTACTGCCGAATCCGCCGGCGCAGCCCGCCCAACAGCGATCTCACTCCCGGAGCGATCATCGGCTGCTGTTCAGGCTTCATCTCGTCACACGCCTCGGCACTCGTCAGGTGCGCGACCGCACTTATCACGCTCCGCGCTTCTTGTACTCATCACGCTCCGCGTGATGCTCAACTCAACCCTATGCCCCAACAGCACCGTCCCTCGGCTTCCTCCGGAACAACGCCCCTCAATTTTACGCCAGTTTGAGCAGCCGCCGTACCAACCACTCCAGGCAAAGCACCCCGCAAAGCACGTTCATCATCCAACGCAGCCGTGCCTCCTCTTGCTGGGGGTTCGGTGCCACAGGCAAAACCACCGTATTTGTGCGATCCCGCAACTGAGCCGTCAACGGTGGGGGCTGCCCGGTCGTCGCCATCGCCGATGCCATTCCTACGTAATATTTTCCCCCACTGTTCTTCGCGATCTGGCTCAGCAACGCGTCGTTGCGCCGCGGATTGGTTCGTTCCACGTTGGGTACGTCCACCTGCACCCGCCGGCTAAGCCGCTCGTTCTCGCTCTCCGGAATCGGCAACTCCAGCCGGTAGGTCCCTTCCAGCAACGCTGGCAACTGTCCGAGATAGGCCCCTGCCCGACTTGGATCCGGCCGCAGCGCAATTGTCTGGGTTGCCCCGTCCGGCCCGATCACCTGCAGATTGACGCTCGGGCGCACCAACGGTTCCAACCGCCCGTTGCTAAGTTGCGCCCGGACTTCAATCGTGCCGCCGAGCAAATAGTGATCCTGTCCCACCAACAGCACGCCTCGGCTCGAACCTCGCAACAACCGGCCTTGCGAGACGTGCCGAATCAGCTTGGTGTAGAACTGCTCAAAGTATGCATCGTTGACCGACCGCAGTCGCCACATCTCGCCGCTGCCGAGATAGAACACACTGCCAGAGCCATAGAACTGCCCGGCCATGTACACCGTCGGCTGACCTCCCGGCGTGAATCGCGGATCGGAGAACCGTGCATACACCGCTGCGCCCGGTTTCGGCCCTCGCACCGGGCAACAACTAAACACGCCCGGGAAATGCGACCACGCCTCCTGGCTCGCAACCGCCGCGTCACCCAACCAGAGGAAGTCCGACTGCGCGCCCTCACGCGTAAAGTCCAACGGCCAAGCCTCTCTCGTCGCGTACACACTGCTCTCGGTAGCCGCCAACCGCCCGGGGAACTCGACCGGATACAAGTTGCGGATCGCGCTCATGGCCGGATCGCCTACCCAGCCGCCTACCCCCTTGCACGTATTCACCGGTCCCGCGATGACGATCAAACCACCCCCCTGCTCTGCAACCCATTTCTCTAAGAGCCGTGCCCTGCTGGCGCCAATCTCTTCCCAATTCGGATCGAATGCCACCACGCAGTCGTAGTCCCACATCTCCTGCCGGGTCGAGGGAAACTCGTCCAAAATCTTTCTTGCCTCTTGCGACAAGCCTGGCCGCCCGCTCTGCAACAACACGTCCACCGTCGTGTATCGGTCGCGGTACAATTGATTGCGTAGGAACTGGTATTCCCGCATCGGTCCGTCCGCCAGCAACAATACGCGGCTCTTCCGATCGACGATCTCGATGTCCGCCTCGCGCGAATTGTCCGCCGAGTTATGGTCGTCTACTGGCGCCTGAATCCGAACGCACAGCGTGCGACGCCCCGGTGCGTCCGGCGCCAACTCAAACTTCACGGGCACCACCTCGCCATCCCCGCCCAGTGTTACCTGCTGCCGCTGCAGCACTTCTCCCGCCCCTGCGTCCCTTGCAGTCCGCCCACTCCTCGCCCGCCCAAGAGACGTTCCGCTAGAGCTTCCGGCTGCTCGCGACAGCACCTCGACAGTCACGGTTTTCCCAGCCAGACCTTGTGCCTGAACGTACGCCGTCACCGTGTAATGATCGCCCGGATACGCGCGGGCGGGCACCGCCAAGTCCGCAACTCCGACGTTCGTCGGCTGCCGGTCTGAGCCCAGCCCGACCGTGAAAATCGGAATCCTCGCCTCCCGAGCCAATTCCACCGCCGCATCCGGCGAGACGCCCGCGTTCTGCCCCCCGTCGCTAAACACAATGATCCCCGATACCGGCGTCCCCCGCTCGTCCTGAATCAACTGTCTGAGCGCCTGCCCAAGCCGCGTATCCGTCCCCGTCGGCGCGAGCAGTCCCGGCCAATAGATGGTGTCGTCTGCGCTCTTGTTCGCTGTTGTCAGCTTGCCTAACGTCACCGCGTGGTCCCGTTTCAGGTCATCGCTAAATGGGATGACTGTCACATCGTGCGTCTTGCGAAGCCGATCCAGGAAGTCCGAATCCGTCAGCCCCTTGGCAACTTGCTGGGCTCGGTTCAAGGTAGTTCCAGGCTGCCCACGGCTGCTGTCGTCGCTGAGCCCCATGCTTAAGCTCGTATCCACCAGCAGCAGCGCCCGTGAGTTCCGCACCTCCTCACGCTCCGACCGCCAATGCGGCTGCAAGTATAGAACTAGCAATCCCAGAAAAGCCGCCATCCTGAGCGCGGTCAAAAGCCAAGCCCACGGCCGCCGCAATTCCACGGCGTCGCGCCGGTACATATAGCGAACAAACAGCAGGACCGCCACCAACACGCCGATCGGCAAAATCCAATCGGCGTTCGACTGAATGCGGCCCCACTCGAACGTTGTTCGCAGCACGCTCTCGGCCAGCAGCGGCAACATCGCATACATCATGCGGCGCCTCCTCGGGCGTGACGCCGCGCCGGATGATAACTCGCCGACCAGGCCAGGATCTGCTCCGCAATGAGCAGCAGAATCAAGCCGTACAAAATTGCTTCAGCCAGGTTCGATCCCGCTACCTCCGTCGCCGCCGCTTGGTACGCTGCCGCTTGCTGATAACGGTACTTGATCCCCTGTAGCCGTGACGCCAGTTGCTCGCCTCCGAGTCGCGCCAGGTCCCCTTCCGCCGGATCCACATTGACCGCGTACCGTCGCGTCACCGGGGCGTTACTGCTCGTTCGAGCTAGCTGTGCCTCGTAGAAGCCGCTCTCCTCGGTGCCCACCAGCGACGCCCTCAGCATCCCGTCCGCTCCCCGAACCGCATTGACGGATGCCACCGATCCGCCTTGCTCAGGCGACAGAAATCGGACTTGTGGCTGCCATGCCGCCGGGTCCAGCCGCAACTCCAGCGGCGACCCGACCACCAGGGATCGCGACTCCGTCGGCCCTTGGGCCAAATACGCCGCAAGATCCTGCGCCACTACCACGAAACTCGGGTTCCGCGCCCAACTGTTCCACGTCGGGGCCGCGCTTGTCATCACCACCACGACGCGTCCCTTCCCGAAACGCCGCTCAACAGCCAATGGCGCGCCGTTCCGCAGTCTGGCAATCACTCGGACCGTCGAATCCGGCGATGGCTGCCAGCCTTCCGGCGTCGAAAAGTATCGATCGACTTTTACGGTTTGTAGGAAGCTGTTCCGCTTGCCCGCCAAAACGCGGAACACGAAATGCGGCTCCACCTGCACATCAGGCGCTGGATCCAGCCGGTCCACCAGCAACTGCGATTCTCTCGCCAACGGCGCGGGAAGCAGTCCCTTTCCATCGCGATACAGCGCGTCGTTGTAAAACTTAACGTCGCACCGCGCGCCGAGAAAGAATGCCACCCCGCCGCCCCCAGCCACATACTTTTCCAACGCCGCTACCGCCGAGGAATCCAGCCGATCGACGTTCGCAAGGGCAATCGCCTGGAAATCAGCGAGCGGCTTCGTCGCCAGATACCGAGGCATCTCGATCTGCGGCCGCACGCCTGTTCGCACCGCCTCCCCTGGCGCCAAGGCAAACGCAAAATACCGTGCATCGCGCGCCTTCGCGTCGCTGTCGACCAGCAGCACCGGCACGTCGGCCGGCAACTCCGTCGTGAAATAGCGATAGTTGTCCGCCGCCACCGCGTCCGCCTCCAGCCGCGCGACGATGTCGTGCGGGCCGGCATGGGGGAAATGCACCAGGAACCGTTCCTTCGCCGTCTTGCCAGGCGCGATCTCGTCCAGCACGACGCCCGGCCGACCGTGCCCGTCCTCGCCGAGGATGACCGGCACCTTCCTGGCCGGCGATTGGCCGTAGTTCCGTACCACGACGTCCATCTGCCACGGCACGCCCGCCGCCCGAATGCCCTCGACCGGCAAGAGCGAAACGATTGCCAGATTCGGCCGCGCGCGATCCGCGCAATTGATCAGCCGAATGTCCGTCCCCGACTCGCCCCACTGCGCTAGCTCCTTTCGGAGCTCAGCCGGCCGGTCCCACTGCCGGGCCCGAAAGTCGGAAACCAGGTACAGCACCCGCTGTTCATCGGTTCCGACGCCAAGCAGCTTGCGAACGGCCTGCAATGCCGCCAACGGTTCCGCCGCGGTCTGCGTTACCCTCATCTTGTCCATCAGCGGCGCCAGTTTTTCGGCGAAGTCGCTGCCGATCGGTTGCTTGGTCATTTCCCAAGCCGCTTTTTGCGGACCGCCGCTACGCGAAAATCGCAGCAAGCTGAACGACTGCGCTTGGTTGCCGTGGGCTGCGTCGGCCGCAATTCGCCCCACCACTTTCTTCGCCTCGGCGAACGCGTCGGTGTCCGCCCAGCGGTCCGACATCGAGTAGCTGTCGTCCAGAAGCACGATGTGATGGGTGTGCACTCCGCCCAGCAGATCGCTCCACTGACTCCGAAGCCGCGGCTGGGCCACCAACAGCACCACTGCCGCGACCGCCGCCATCCGCATGAGCAGCAGCAAAAGCTGTTTGAAAATAACCCAAGTGCGATGCTTCTTCTGGCTCCGCAGCAAGAACTCCATCGCCGCCCACTCGACCCGCCGGTGGCGCATCATGTTGATCAGGTGGATCAACACCGGGATCGCCACCACGGCGAGGCTCGGCAGCCCCAACGTCCACAACAGCGTTGGATGGAGGAACGATGGCATACTCAGGACTTGGGTCTTCGGTCTTGGGGCTTAGGACTTGGGACTTGGGAGTTAGAATTTGGAATCTGCACTAGGATTTAAGTCGCTGCATCCCCGACCGCTTGCTCAGGTACGCCGCCAACGCCACGTCCAAAGGCTGACTCGTGCGGAGCAACGCGTAGTCGACGTTGTGCTGCGCGCAACCGTGACGGACCTCTTCTAGGTACTCTCCCAGCGATGCGAGGTACCCTTCTCGCAGCGCCCGCGGATTACACCGCAATTGCTCCGCCGCCTCCATGCCTTCGAATCGCGTCGGCCCGTTGAACGGAAAATCCAGCTCATCGTCGTCAAGCACGTGGAACACCATGACGTCGTGGCCTCGGCTTCGCAGCAGCCGCAGTCCACGGAACAGCCCTTCACGCTCGACCAACAGGTCCGACAGCACTACCATCAGCCCCCGCCGCGGATAGCTTTCCGCTGCGTTCCGCAGCACCGAATCCATGCCCGTCTTCTCGCGAGGACTGCTTTGCTGCAACGCCTGAACGATCGAATCCAGATGGTTTCGCTTCGTCCGCATCGGTACTGTCATGCGCGTCGTCTCGTCAAAAGCTACGCAGCCCACCGCGTCCTGTTGTCGGAGCAGCAGATAGGCCAGACTTGCGGCAACCGTGCACGCGTACTCGTACTTGTTCATCGCGCCGCGACCGTACCGCATGCTCGCCGATACGTCGCAGAGCAATGCGCACCGCAGATTCGTATCTTCCTCGAACTGTTTGACGTAGTAACGGTCCTGCTTCGCCCAAACCTTCCAATCCACGTACCGAAAATCGTCGCCGTACGTGTATTCGCGATGCTGCCGGAACTCGATCGACTGGCCAAAGTAAGGGCTCCGATGCAAACCCGACAAGAACCCCTCGACGACGTGCCGCGCGCGCAGATCCAGCCGCGAAATTCGCTGGAGCGCCTCGGGAAGCAAGAATCGCCTGCTGTCGTTCATCGCGGCTCAATCTCAAAAGCGCGGGCTCACGCGAAGTGCGTGCGTCTGCTCGGACTACCCCGCAAACATTGCCTGGAACCGCGCGTCGCGAGTCAGTTCATCTTCCCGTGTCGGCGTCACGCTCACGATCCGGTCGATTAACTGATCCGCCGTGATGCCCTCGCTCGCCGCGGTGAAGCTCAGCACCAGCCGATGACGCAGCACCGGCTTCGCCAGACTCTGAATGTCTTCGCATGTCACATGGGTCCGACCGCGCAGCAGCGCGCGTGCTTTGCCGCCGAGAATCAAGAACTGTACCGCTCGCGGACCTGCCCCCCATGTCAACTGATCTTGCACGAAGTCGGGCGCCCCCGGCTCGCCAACACGCGTCTGCCGCACCAGCGCCAGCGCGTAACGAATCACATGGTCCGCTGCCGGCACCTGTCGCACGACCCGCTGCAATTCCATAATCTCCGTCGCCGTCAGCACCGCCGCCACCGCGTCTGACGCCAGCGACGTCGTCCGCCGCACCACCTCGAATTCCTCGTTGAAGTTCGGGTATCGAACGAAGACCTTGAACATGAAGCGGTCCTGCTGCGCCTCCGGAAGCGGATAGGTGCCCTCCTGCTCGATCGGATTTTGCGTGGCCAGGACAAAGAAAGGATCGGCCAGCTTATGCCGCACGCGCCCGACCGTTACCTGCCGCTCCTGCATCGCCTCCAGCAGCGCGGCCTGCGTCTTTGGCGGCGTCCGATTGATCTCGTCGGCCAAAATCACGTTGCTGAACAGCGGTCCTTCGAGGAATCGAAACTCCCGCCCGCCCGTCGTGCGATTCTCTTCGATGACGTCCGTCCCTGTGATGTCCGCCGGCATCAGGTCAGGCGTGAATTGAATGCGGCTGAAGCTCAGGTTGAGCGTTCGCGCCAGCGTGCTGATCATCAGCGTCTTTGCCAAACCGGGCACGCCTTCCAGCAGGCAATGCCCCCGGCTAAACAGTGAAATCAGCAGCTCTTCGATGACCTCGCTTTGGCCGACGATCACCTGCCCCAGTTGCTCAACGATCTTCGCCCGCGCTTCCCCGAGCTTCTCGATCGCCGCGCTGTCCTGCTGCTTCAGTTCTTCCCGACTCATGCTGCCGTCCTTCCTGCTTCCGTTCGCAAATATGAAAGCATCGCGATTCCGCAACCACACTAACCACTAACCACTAACCACTAGCCACTAGCCACTAGCCACTATTCCCTCACCGCTGATAAATCGGCAGCACCCCTTTCGGCAACTGCAGAATCGTCAGGTTCACGGCTGTCGTAAAAATCGTGCCGATGTACCCCTGGTTCCATGACCCGTCGCTGCCGGCCTCCGCCACCAGTCGCGGAAACACCTTATTCTTGTACGTCTCCCATTCTTTCCCGCCCTGCCGGTACAGCACCTGAGCGTAGTAATAGTGCGCGTAGTGCCAGTGGCCGAAGCCCTGAGTTGAGATGTTGTCAAGGTTTTGGTGGCAGTACTTCAGGATCCTCGGCACATAGTTGCTGTCGTAATCGCCCGCATTGAACAGACAGGCGATTGCCGCGGCGGTAATTGGCGGTCGCCCGCCCCCTTCCGACTGCGCCAAGTTATAACGTACTCCACCGTCCGGGCCCGTGCATTTCTTGATGTACTTGATCGCCTTGTCCACTACCTCCTTGGGAACCGGAATCCCGGCGTTGCGGCAGCCCCGGAGCCCCTGCACTTGGGTGATCGTCGTCGACCCCTCGTCGAACCCCCCGCCGTCCTTCGCGCTTACGTATCCCCAACCGCCCCCATCCGTCTGTGCCCGCCCTGTGAATTCCACCGCCTTGGTCAATACCTTCACCAATTCCTCTCGCCGCTCGGCGTCCTCTTCCTCGCCCACAACCTGCGAGAGAAACAGCATCGCGAACCCGTGACCATACGTGTAGCGGTCGTCCCGCGTCGGATCCCCGATCAGGCCGTTCGTCCTGCTTCGATTCACCAGGTAGTCCACAGTCCGGCGAATGTTCGCGGCGTACTTCCCTTGCGTCGTCGTCGAGCCTTCGCACAAAAATGCGATGCCCGACAGCGCTGTCATCGCCGTCGGATACTTGTCTCCGCCCGCCGTCCAATGCCCTAGCCGCGACTGATGCGACGCAAGCCAATCCAAACCTCGGCTCACCACCCGATCCACATCGGCGTCCAACCCGGAACCGGCAGCGATCACCACCGCCGGACACAGCCAGGCGGCCGCCAGAACGATCCATCGCAATTTGCCGGTTCGAACCATATCATCAACCAAGGAAAAGTCGCCTGTCGCTCCGTTCACTACCCACCACTGCTACGCCACATCGATACCGCGCCGACCGTCACTCGGTGGTCCCGCACGACTCAACTTCCGGAAGTCGCGTGCGGTCTTCTTTCCGGTAACGACTTGTCTGTTGACGCGCCGGTCGGGGAAGACGCCGCCGCTTTGTCGGTGAATTTCAGCGTGACCGTCTCGTTTTGAACGATCATGTCGATCGTCTTCTTCTCGGGATTGCAGTGGAGTCCAAAAATTCCGATCTGGTTCTTGAAGCTCCCCTCGTACACCTTCTCGCCGCTACGCTTGTCCACGCACAAAAACGTCGGCTTCCAGCGTCCCTGTCCGTTCGGTCCCTGTTGCTCGTACAACTGGCAGCCAAAGACCAACACCGGCAGCCCTGCCGGCTGGTTGTTCACCAAAAGCTGATTTTCGATCGTCACCGGCTCCGCCCATTGCGGCGTCCCCCGCTCATCAAAGGCGTAGAGCCGCCCGCGTTGTATCGGACTGTAGCTCCGAAATATCCCGTTCGGCAGAGGCTGCATTGGTCGGCTCGCGTTTCCGACCCCTGCGCCTCCGCGCGTCAATAACAAATACCGGTCGCCCCAGTGCCATACGTTAATCTCCTGCAAGGTCGGCTCCGCCTGAAGCCTGACGTCGGCGATCGCCCTCCCGTCGCGCAACGAAACCAGCATGAAATGTCCGCTCGGCTCCATCACCGCAACGGCCTCCTCGTCCACGACGAAGGTCCGGGCCGAGTTCGCGAACTTCCTTCCTTTCCAGAGATCACGCCCTTCCAGCGGATCGACCAGCGTCATCACCCGCCTGTGCCCTTCGGGCCACCATAACAACATGTTCCGCCCAAACGTTCCCAGGCACGATGTCTCGAGCCGGCCGAACGTTGCCTTTGTCTCTCCGTTCGGAAAATGCTGCGTGCTTGAAACCCTGGGAATCTGTCGCGTGCCGAGCAACTTGCCGTTCATCGCGTTGAGCAACATCGCGCGTTCGCTGTCCGGCGACAACACGAACACGTAGCTGCCATCGCCGAACATCTCGGCGTTCGGCGATAACCCCTGTCGCGCCCAGAGAACCTCGCCGTTGCATGGGTCGACAGCCACCAGCTCTCTCGGCCGCTGGATGCACACTTGCCGGTTCCCCACCGCCTGCGATAAGCTCCCCGAATCCGAAGAGACAATGAACTGCGCTTGCAGTTGCATGGGCACCATGCCCAGTCGCTGAAGAACCCCCGCTCGCCCCAAACCGGCCGACTCACGCGACGAGCGATTCAAGTCTTGAATCCACAAGACGCGGGGCGTCCCCTTATGCCCAACTCCCAGGGTGTCGATCGCAATGACCTTCCAGCCCAGCGACACCAGCAGAAGATGGCCAAACGATCGCACGTTGCTGCGATGCAGGTTGTAGGAAAAATCCTGCTGCTGTCCCGTTTCCCGCAGCGACACTTGCCACCGCTCTCGACCGTACTCATCGCAAGCCACAATCGCCATGCGCCCATAATCGTAGCGCAAGGCGAGCGTGGGGAACAACGGATGCGCGCTGTCCCATTCCACTGGAAATGATGCGTGATTGATGCCGGCCGTCTCGGCCCGTCCCGAGGTCGTCACCTCCACTTTGCCGGTCGGCCATTCGACCTCGCCGCGAGCCGAACCCGCCGCCGCTGATCCGCGACCTTCGTCGCCGGCCGCAAGTTCCGCCTCCAGTAGCCGTCCGCCGTTGCGAAGCTTGCGAATCAACTCATCGGATGCGGCCTTCCCCGCTGGCTGATTGCCGAAGTAGCCGACGAACTCCCGTAACCGCTCCAGCGATCCGTCCTCCATCGCCGATCGAAGCCGTTTTGACAGAGCTTCCTGCGACGCTGCCGCAGTTGCCTGGTCCGCCTGCTTCAAAAGGTCGCCCAGCTCGCCCTGAATCCAGCGGTCCCGCCGTACGGCAAGGGAATCACTGATCGAGTCCAACGGCCGTCGATCTGGTTCCAGGTCGGCCAGCTTTAGATATGTCTCCAATGCCCTTGACCACTCGCCCGCACTTCGCAATCCGCGTCCCACCGCCCGCAAGAAGGCGGCATGCTGCACCGTGTCGTCCAGCAATTGCCCGACCTCGGCGCTCTTGCCGCGATAGCTCGCGAACTCCGTCTGCAGGCCCTCGAGCAACGCATCGCGCAGCAATTCTCGGGTGCGCGCGTCTTTCGCTAGCTCGTACGCCCGCTCGAATGAGGCAATCGCCTCCCGACGTTTGTTGTCCGCCAGCAAGATTTCGCCTTCGAGCGAAAGCGCCTCCGCGTCCCGAGCATTGGCCGCCAGTCGCCGTTTCACTTCCTCCGCGACCGCGTCCAGTTGCAGAAACGCGCACACGCCGCCAGGCCCTTGAGAGATGACTTTTCCCTTATGACAAACAAGGTTGCCGGGCACGTTCCCTTTCCGCGATTTCCAACTGCCCGCCAGCTTGCCGTCGCTCAACCCAAAGGCCACGACCTCTGCGCTCGTTAGCGGCACGAAGTACCGATTGCCGCTTTGAAACCCTCGACCGCTTGGCACGCCTTGTCCCGGCCATGCCGTGATCCGCCCGCGCCACGCCGGCTTGCCATCACTGAGCCGCACGGCGCGCACGCCGCTGCGCCCCACCAGGACCACCTTGTCCGCGTCGACGCACGCAATGTACAGGTCATCGTGCCCCGGAGTCGGCCCCACGCACTTCCACAGCAGCTTGCCGTCAAGCAACCCCAAACAATGCAGATCGTCCGATTCCGGCGATGCAACGATCACCCGCCCATCGCGAATCGAGACGCTGGCGTCGGCCCAATGTCGCCCCGAGGGCGCCATGCTGCTCGCGGCAATCCCGCGATTGCCCGTGCCATCCCGGGGCAGACAATAGCCCCAAAGCAACGATCGCGTCGCCAGCTCCACCCCAACCACCGCGCCTGTCGACGTGGGACAGACGAGCACGCCGTCGGCATAGGACGGCGACACGCCCATCCACCGTCGCTGCGTGTCGTTCTGCTCCGACTGGCTCAATTGTTGCGACCACAGCGTCTTCCCGGTTGTCGCTTCCAGGGCGTACAGTCGCACTTCCCCTTTGATCTCGCCCAGCACGTAAAGCTGGCCCATCAGCGGCAGCGGCGGCCCGAGAAAAAACGTCTCCTGTTGCGGCGATGCCTGCGAACCTACCGGCCCGCGGATGTCCCAAACCAACTTCCCCGTGCGAATTTCATGCGCCGTCAATCGGTTGCCGCTAAACTCCTGCTCCTCCTGCCCCATGAACGGATTGAACACGGCCCCGCGACGCATCACCGCCGCTCTGGGTCGCTGATCCGCGCGAATCGCCGGTCCTTCCTGTTCCGCGTCCTCGACCGAGAACACCAGCCGCCCGTCGCTGCTCAACGTGCCAAACGTCATGTCCTGCCACATCCGCTGCCCAGCCTCGGATGCGCTGGACTGACGCGTCTGTTCGGCCGAAGGTCCGGCCGCCTCGGAGCCGTCATCCGCTGGTGTCGACCACCACAGCAGCTTTCCCGTCGCGAAGTCCACCGCCACCAGATTCTGCAAACTCCGCATCAGCAGCACGTCGCCAACGGCCAGCGGATGGAAAGCAGGAAGCACCGGGTTCCCCGCCTCGGTCAGCGCGCGTTGGGATTGCTCCAACGCCGACTCCGCCAATGGGTCATCTGTCGCCTGCACCCGCCATCGCAAGTTCAAAAGTGGCGCGCTGCCAGCCACCGACGCATTCCTTGCGGGATTGCCGCGGAACATCAACCAACGATCCGTTTCCGCTGCCGCGCCCGCCGATTGTGGCCCAAGCTGCTTGGCCAGCCAGTCGACCGCCGCTGTCTCGTCCTCGAACCTCGGCAACTCCCGGCCGGCCACGCTCACCCTCGCCGCGGGATCGCGATCCTGTAGGCCTTTGAACGCCTCGCGAGCCTTGTCCCGCATGCCCGCCTTCAGCCAACAGGACGCTAGCGTCAGCGGCAGCGTCGTCTCAAGTTCCTTGATCGCCGGGTGCGCGTCTTGAAGACGCTGCAAAACCAGAGCCCCGGCCATCGCACGGCCGTGGTCGAAATGGTCCTGCCCCAATAGAAAAGTCGCCTGGTACCCCGCCTGCGTGTGAAAGAACCGCCGCGACACCTCCGCCAGGCGCTCCATGTCGCCGGCGTCCAACGCCTCGTTCAGCATCTGCCGCGCCCGGGCGCCGTACTGCAATTCGTAGAGTTCGCGGCCCTCGCGGGGCATCTCACCCAACAACCGCTCCGCCTCCGCCTTGAGGCTCCTGTGGACCGACGCCTCGGAACTGTCGCCGCCGACCGGGACCAGATAGTCCTCAGGCGACTCCAAAAGCTCGCCCAGCTTGCGGACCGCCTCGGCCAATCGCTTGTCGGCCAAAAGTTTGCGAGAATCGGACAACAACTTCAGCGCGCTGCGAGGCGGCTTCGCAAAGACGTTCTCGGCCGCGGCCTCCTTTTCGGCCGTCGCCGTATGCCGTCGAACCCGAAACTGCTGGCCCAAAGAACCCGCCGCCAGGACCAGAACCACCGTGGCGGCCATCCATAGCTGACTCGTTCGGGGCATCGCTCGTCGCGCATTCCGTGCCATCGGCAGGCCTCTTTCCCGGCACATCGCCCCAACACTACAGCTCCTGAACCCTCATCACGCCTGAAAGTTCCCGCCAATGCTGTGAATTTCAGGGGCTTCTTGCCCAAACAATATAGTAGATCACCCACGCTGCGCTAGCAAGTATTGGGGGGAAGCACCGCCAAAACACCCAAAAAAACGGGAAAAAACGCGTCTCGCACCGAAAAAGGTGTAGAATTCCCCGTGAATTTGGCGATTTACGGGTTGCTTTTTTCACGCGGCGGACTTTAATCATCAAGTCCGCTGTATCAATCGGACAAACTTTCCTAACCAAAGACCTCGCACGAAGGGTACGCGACTATGGCTAAGGTAGCCAAGAAAGCTCCAAGCAAGACCGAAGTGTTGCAGAACATCGCCGCCGCCACCGACCTCAACAAGAAGGACGTGGCCAAGGTCATCGAGGCCCTCGCCGACGAAATCCGCAAAGCCGTCAGCAAACGCGGCCCTGGCCTCTTCTCCATCCCCGGTCTCGTGAAGATCGAGCGGAAGACCGTCCCCGCCAAGCCGGCCCGCAAGAACGTCCCCGATCCGTTCCACCCCGGCGAATTCCGCGACTACCCGGCCAAGCCCGCCTCGGTCAAGATCAAGGTTCGCGCCCTGAAGAACCTCAAGGATATGGTCCAGTAACTCGGACCCAGTCCACAAACCACAAACGGTTCGCCGCGAGCCGCTCGGCCGACGCTCTCCGTCGCCAAGCGGCTCGCGCCGTTTCTTGCCCCCTCCTGCACTCTTGTGCTCCCCACACGCCCGTTGGGGGGCCGTCCCCTTCCATCGCTCCAATCAACGCTCGGCACTGCCAGACAACCCCTCGATCATCTCCGCCAGCAAGTCCATGGGCAGCCCCACCACGTTTGACTCGCTCCCCTCGATGACGTGAACCCAGTCGATGCCGTCCTGATACCCGAACGCCCCGGCCTTTCCTTCCCATTGCCCGCTCGCCAGATACTCGTCGAGCTGCTCCGTTGCCAGGCGATCCATCTTCAGCCTCGTCGCCGCGACGCGCACCGTCGGCTCTCCGCCTGGGATCGGCCAAAGGCACAAGCCGCTAAGCACCCGATGCTCTCTGCCGCTTAGCGTTTCCAGCATCCGCCGCGCGTCCGCCTCGTCGACCGGCTTCCCGAGCACCTGCCCGCTGCATTCCGCCACCGTATCGCAACCCAAAACCACGCCGCTGGCAATCCGTCGCGCCACATCCGCCGCCTTCTGATAAGCCAATCGCGCGACTAGCTGAGCTGGCGTCTCCCCACTGCAAACGCCGCACTCCGCTGCTTCCGATGGTGGGAAAACGTCAAACCGATATCCCGCCCCCGCCAGCAACTCTCGCCGCCGTGGAGATCGGCTCGCCAAGATCAATTTCGGTGCTTGCATTACCATGTGACTCGCGATACGACGATCCCTCTGCTAGACTTGTTCGATCGGTCCGTCAGTGTACGCTGTCCTTCGTTGCCAATGAATCCCCTGCCCTTCGACGTCCTCTACGAAGACAACCACCTGCTCGCGGTTTCCAAGCCCGCCGGCCTTCCGACGATGGGTACCCCCGGCGGACAGCCTACTCTGCTGACGCTCTGCAAAGACTACATCAAGCAGCGCTACAACAAGCCAGGCAACGTCTATCTCGGCGTCATGAGTCGCCTCGATGCCCCCGTGACCGGCGTCGTGCTGATCGCCCGCACCTCCAAAGCCGCCGCTCGCCTCACCGAACAGTTCCGCACCCACACCGTCGAAAAAACATATTGGGCGATCATTGAGGGCGTGATCGAACCCGCCGCGGCGGCCCTCACCGACTGGCTCGGTCAAGACGAACGCCACCGTCGAATGCACATCGTCGGACCAACGATTCCCGATGCCCGAGAAGCCCGACTCTCTTATCGCCGTATCCAGTTACTGCCGGGCGACCGCTCCTGGCTCGAAGTGATTTTGGAGACGGGCCGAAAGCACCAAATCCGCCTGCAACTGTCTCACGCTGGCCACCCCATCGTTGGCGACCGGAAGTATGGCAGCCGCATTCCGTTCCCCGCTGGCATCGCTCTGCACGCCCGACGCCTGGTGGTCGCTCATCCGACCACCGGCGCGGCGATCGCCCTAGAAGCCCCGCCGCCCGCATCCTGGCGTCGCTTCGGTATCCGAGAGGCATAGCCCATCGCACGTTGGGCCGGCAGTTGGGCTATGCTGGGGCAACGGTTGCGCCGTGTTCGATTGGCCATTGGGCAATCTTCGCCATGTTGGGGCGGCAGTTGCGCCACGTTGGGCCCGCAGTTGCGCCATGTTGGGACGGCAGTTGCGCCATGTTGGGACGGCAGTTGTACTGCCGCCCGCAAACGCCGGGCACACCGCCGGCCGTCACCCCTCGAAACACTTCTCGAACGCGGCGATCACTTCGCTCTCGTCCGTGTCTTCGTAGATGACCCACCACGCCCCTTCGTGGCTGCAATAGGCCACAGGCTTCCGATGCGGGTGGACCGTCACCGGCACCGCCACGCACTGATGCCACTCGTCAAACTCTTCCGGCGTCAGCACGCGGATGCAGTGTTCCGCCCCCTCCAGCCCATCGCGGACCTTCACCCATTCGCCCCGAGCATTCTCATTCTCGGGCGGCGGCTTGTTGTGGAAATACTCCACAATCATGTCAAAGAGCAGTTCGACGTGACGATAATCCACTAGCCGGTCTCCCCTTGTTTGCCAAGTCGACTAACCCATTATATCCACGTTCCGCCCAATACAAAACTAGGCGTTTGTCTCTGCCGGCCACTCCGCGAAGACCGCCTCCGGCCCCTCGCGGTCCGCCCCTTAGGGCCGCAAATCCGCTACGCAAGGCCCGCTTGCCCGCAGAAGCAAAGAAACTGTCGTTCCCCGAGCCGTTTCTCGCCCTTGAACTGCAGAGCTTGATCTAATATTGTGTCAATTTCGCAGTCTGTACCGGGATTGCCTACCCTGCAGACCGACTCGACCTCGCTCCCTGGGTCCTCCTCATGTCCATCGTTGTTCAAAAGTTCGGCGGCTCTAGTTTGGCGGATAGCTCGAAGATCATGGCTGCGGCGCGGAAAGTCATCGCCGCTCGAGAGCAAGGGCATCAGGTCGTAACGGTCGTCAGCGCCATGGGCCGATACACCGACCACTTGATCGAGTTGGCTCGCGAAATCAACCAGGAGCCGCCCGCCCGCGAAATGGATATGCTCCTGGCGACCGGCGAACAGGTGAGCGTCGCTCTCATGGCGATGGCGATCAACGCCCTCGGCCACAGCGCCATCAGCCTGACCGGCGCCCAGATTGGCATCATCACCGACAGCGTCCACACCAAGGCGCGAATCCGTTCCATTTCCACGGATCGAATCCGCAAGGCCCTCGACGCCGGCAAGATCGTCATCGCCGCCGGCTTTCAAGGCATGGATGAGCGGAAGAACATCACCACCCTCGGACGCGGCGGCAGCGACACCACGGCCGTCGCACTGGCCGCGGTCCTCCATGCCGATGCCTGCGAAATCTACACCGACGTCGACGGCGTCTATTCCGCCGATCCCCATATCGTTGCCGACGCCCGCCGCCTGCAACAGATCAGCTACGACGAAATGCTCGAGCTCGCCATGGCCGGCGCGGGCGTAATGCACAACCGTTCCATCGAGCTGGCGAAAAAATTCGACGTGCCAGTCCACGTCCGCAGCAGCTTCAGCGATCAGGCCGGGACCATGATCGTCCGCGACCCCGAGTCGCCTGGCCAACCAGTCTGCGGCGCTGCCATGACCGATGACGAGGCGCGCGTTACCGTCCTGGGCGTGCCCGATCGCCCAGGCGCTGCCTGGAACGTCTTTTCCAAAGTCGCCAAGCAGAGCGTCGCCCTGGACATGATTGTCCAAAACGAGGCCGCCGATGGTCGCACCGACATCTCATTCACCGTTGCCCACGACGACCTCCCCGTCACGCTGCAGGCGATCGAACAAGTCGTCAACGAACTCGGCGCCGAAGGATATAGCCACGATCAAGACGCCGCCAAAATATCGGTCGTCGGCCTCGGCATAACTGCCCGACCCGGCGTTGCCGGCATGATGTTTCGCGCCTTGGCCGAAAGCGGCATCAACATCCAGATGATCTCCACCAGCCGGATCAAGGTATCCGCGGTGGTCGCCCGCGAGTTTGCTGACGAAGCATTGTGCGCCGTCCACAAAATGTTCGAGCTCCAGGCGTTGCCGGCCCAAATCGATGGCCATAGTCGCAACGCCGGCGCTATGCTTGCCGAGGAGGACACCGCCAAGCTAGTCGCCCGCCTCCGCCGTATGGACAACCTGATCATTGAAGGCATCGAACTCGATGACTCTCAAGCCAGAGTCACTTTTCCAAGCCTGCCCGACATCCCCGGCCTTGCCGCTCAGACCTTCGACGAACTGGCCGAGGCCGGCATCATGGTCGACATGATCGTCCAAAGCATCGCCCGCCAGAACCGAGCCAGCATTTCATTCACCGTGCCCCGCCAATACTTGCGCCGAGCAATGGACGCCGCCACCGACCTGACGGTGGCCCTGCACTGCGCCCCGCCAACGCACTGCCCCGCTGTTGCGAAACTCTCCGTCTGTGGCGTCGGCATGCGCAGCCACACCGGCGTTGCCTCCCGCATGTTCCAGTCCTTGGCCAAGGCAGGCATCAACGTCGGAATGATCAACACTAGCGAGGTCTGCGCCAACGTCATCGTCGACGGCCAACACGGTCAGGCCGCGATCGACGCCCTCAAAGCCGAGTTCGCCGAAGAAACCATCTGAGGCCGGAACCTCTCCGGTAATCCATCCCCTCTCCCTTACGGAGAGGGTTAGGGTGAAGGCCGGCGCGACTAGCCCGGGGGCGCGGAAAGAGTGCTGAAAGGGGTCTTGGGGAAAGACCTTCCCATTGATTTGGCCCCATCTCCCATTGGAAGATGGTTAGCGCGGGGGCCGGTTCCGCCAAGCCGCGACGTTTGTGCGCGCCCCGCTCAGTCCTGCACGACCTCCGTCCCCGCCCGCGTCCCCATCGCACGCCAGACGGCAACGCTGATCGCGTCTTCTACCGATTGCACCGATCCGTCCATCATCAGCACGTTGACGTGCCACGCGTGATAACTTCGCGCCGTGATGGCAGCGAACGTCGGCAACGTGTTCGACCGTGCCTCCCGACTCGACACAAAGTCAATATCGCTGTCGCCAAGCATCACCCTTGTGTTCGGCGGAAAAACCGTCGTGAACCCCGTGTGCAACGCCCTAGCGTCTACCCACTCCGTATGCCCCAAGTCCGGATTGGCCTTCAACTGCCCGCCGCTGCAATACCCCAGCACTTCCGACTCCGATCCGGGCGCCGGCGTCCCCACAGCACTGGGCCGCCCACCGTCACGATAATAGGGCGTCCATGTCTTCACATCGGCGGCATACATCGTCGCCGACAGCCCGTCGCGGACGTTTGACGGTCTTAGCGACCCGTTCACCATAATTGCCCCATCGCCGCCTTGTCCTGTCACTGGATCGTAGACGAACCAGGTCCCATAACAGAACCCATAGCTCGATGGATACATCAGCCGCGTCGGCCGTTCCTGGTACGGGCGATCATTCAGCTCCGCGGGACAGAGAAACGCGTCGATCCGTTGCTGCGTCACTTGCGGCTGTTCATCGTAATTCAGGTTGAAGTCGATCATCTTGTTCACGTTGTCCGCCTCGATAAATGGCAGCAACCGCGAATGGACTGACCAGCTAATCCCGTCCAACGGCGCAAACTTGCCCAACGATGGAAAACAGCCGTGGGCTTGCTCGAAGTGATGCGATGCAATGCCGAACTGGCGCAGATTGTTTCGGCATCGCAAGCTCCCCGCCGCCGCCCGCGCCGCCTGCACCGCCGGCAACAACAGCGCGAGCAGAATGCCGATGACTGTGATGACCACCAGCAATTCGATGAGCGTGAACGCCAGCCGAGAGCTGCGTGAAAATTCGCCCCGTCGCCCGGACGCAGGCCGGGCTTCGCCATCGTTCATGTCGTGTCACTCCCCGCTCGACGTCGACAGTTCGAGGCGTCGCCTCTGGGCCGCCTTCGTGCAAGCATCTCTCGCCTGCACACGCGCAGTTCTCATCGCTGCGCCGTTCCTGTGAAATCTTCCCCCCTACTCCTGCTCTTCCCTCAGCACGTCGTTCAGCACGTCCTCGTTGACGTAAATCGGCAGCACCGGGTCGCACCGCACCGCCACCGCAATCGCGTCCGACGGCCGGGCGTCAATCTCGACCAACTCGCCGTCATGCCGAACCCGCAGCCGCGCGTAGTACGTGTGATCCTTCAACTCGTTAATCACCACGTCCTGAAACTC
>JAJFUI010000104.1 GCA_021372555.1 Planctomycetaceae bacterium
CTACGGCTCGTTCATGAGGAAGGCCTCGAAGCGTGCTTCAAGCGTCATGCCCTCAACCACCGTGCCCTGAAAGCAGGCCTGGCCGCGCTCGGCATCAGCTACACCGCCGCCGAAGGCCACCAACTGCCGATGCTCAACGCCGTCCGCATTCCTGATGGCGTTGACGACGCCGCGATCCGCGGAGCTCTGCTCAACCGCTTCGGCATCGAGATCGGCGGCGGACTCGGCGACTTCAAAGGCAAAGTCTGGCGCATCGGCCTGATGGGCTACGGCTCCCGCGCGAACAACGTCTATCTCGTGTTGTCGGCGCTCGAACAATTACTGGCCGAGCAGAAGCTCAAGTTCGAGCACGGTGCATCGATCGCCGCGGCCAACGCCGTGTATGCCAAGGGCGCGTAGCGGTCAGGTGCCTGGGTGCCACTGGCTCGGCTATCATTCACAACACCAGAAGATTTTCCGGCTATGATCTTCACGCGATACTTCGCAGTTCGGCCAAAGCCGGAACTTCTGGAGTCGGTACGTCGTTCGAACCTTGACGTTAGCCCCGTCCGCCCAGAGTTACTGATGAGGAAGAGTGCAAGTCGCAATCGTACGAAAGAAGCTGACGATGTCGCTCTGATCAAGGAAAACTATCTTCGACTCTTTCTCGACGACTTGCTTGGGAACAATCTTGCGGATCGGAACAAACTGCTAAATCAGCTCGAGTCGCATGAGTTCGATGCGCTGTGGACCATAGAAGTATTCAGCGGCTGCGACGATATCGACGACGCGATGCGTTCCCTCAAATGAGAGGGCAGTACGAGCGGGACGCCAGCGGCACGCGGGCAGTTTTGTAGGTCAGGCTTCAGCTACCCCTTTCAACATGCACTAGAGGGCCTCGTCGAGAAGTCGTTTGGTGGAGAGATGGCGTACATTGGTGCAGTTTGGTGTGCGGCGTTTTTTCTTTGGGCCGCGCTTGGTTTTGGTCAGCAATTTCATGTTGGCGTGGCGGGCAATTTCGCGCAGTAGACGGGCGAACGCGGGAGGTTGCAGGCGTCTGGCGAATCCCCAGTGGCGTGCCGGCAACGCGATCATCATGCCGTTGTAATGGCTGGCAATTTCTTGCACCAAGTAGTAGTACGACAAGTGCTCAACCACTTCGGCTCCCTGCGCGGCCCCCAACGCCGCGATTACGACCGCCAGCAAGTTGCCGGCGACTAGCGACACAGCGAACGCGAACAAAGCGGCCCGCGGCTGACCCAAGCTGGGGATCTCGCAATGCAAATGTTCGGTTAATCGTTGGAAGTGCCCTTCGATCGTCCACCGCTGACGATAAGCGGCCGCGATCGCTTGGGCATGGAAGCTGGCAGGCAGGTTGGTAATTAACGTGATCTGATGGTCGCCATCACGCGTCGGTTCATCCAATTCTAGGCGGATTGCCCGCCAGCGGCGGATCTGCTGTTCCTCAGTCACGTCCCAAGATCGTTCGTAAACCAAGCCGCTGTCGCAACGTCCAATGCGGCGTTCGGCCACGTCGGGAAGGACAAACTGCTGATGATGGCGGATCGTGAACCAGGAGCCCGATTGTTGGATGTTTTGCAAGAACCAGGACACACAAAAATTGCGATCGGCGATCAAGTGGATACCGCCGGGAATCTCCAAGTCCGGTAGCAACGCACGCTCTTGAGAATAAGCGTCTTCCCACAACACCGTGCGTGTCACCAGACCGCTGGCACACTCGTATAACACCAACGACTTGCCTGGCAACGCAGCGGCTCGCGTGTTGCGCAGCGGCCGGAGTCGATGGTCGGTGCCAGCCAACATGTTGCCATCGAGAATGTAGGAGGCGACGTCGGCCAGCGGTTCGCAGCCAGGGAGCCCCAGGCGATCGATTACTGGCCGCAACTGCTGGGCCACATTGGCGACCAGTGCCATCCCTAGCTCCGGGTCGGCGCGATCCAACTTGCCATAGAAGGCCGTCAGAGAAGCAGTCATCTCTGCTTCGCGTCGCAGAAAACCGGCCCTTACCGAAGGAGCCATGCCACACGCCACATCCAGCATCACCTCGACTAAATGCGTGATCGTAATCTCGCGGTCGTATTGGGTGACAGCATGCTCTTGAAACAGCCGCCCCAGCAAATCGTCATCGACGATCCGCTCAGCAACCAAACGTGTCAATACGGCACATGGAGCCGCAGCGACAAACGCGTCGAACGCGTGAGGCAATGGCATCGTAACCTCCTTGGTAGGTCTCCTCCTTATGCCACCAAGATTATGATAACCGCATCCACCAGCCCCTGTGCATGTTGAAAGTGGTAGTCAAGCATTGTCTCATCGGTGGGCACTCCGTCACTCTGCTCCGGGGCACGTTCGCCAGGTTGTCAATATATCGCAATCTGCAACGCGGCGGTGGATGCACGCGGCATGCCATGTTCTGCTAAACCAAGCTTCCTCTGGCAACGATTTCTCCCGTGTACTTGAATTGCGCAGCCAGACTGGCACAATCAGGGATGATGCTAACCC
>JAJFUI010000113.1 GCA_021372555.1 Planctomycetaceae bacterium
TGGTTCGGTCAACCATCCGCTGCGCTCGACAGGAAAACCCCGACATGCTCCGATGTTGTGCGATGACCGCGGTCGCCTCGTTGGCGCTGTTGGCGACGGCCCGCGTGCAGGCAGGCACGATCACGTTCACGTACAGGGCGACCGGCAGCGGGTCCATCGGGGCGACCGCATTCAGTGACAAGCAATTCACCATGACGGCCGTCGGAAGCACCGACGAACGATTCGCGTGGCCCAGCGGGGGATACACAACGCCTATCGAGACGGCATCGATCTCCATCGACGGCGTCGGAACCTACTCTTTCTCCACCGCGCTGGCAGCGTTTGTCAATAACACCAGCAAGACTTGCGGCTTTCGCGCAGCGGTCTGGCCCAACGTCGACTTATGCTACATGCCGTCGACCTCGGCGTTGTCCACCTGGGACATGCTCGCGTCCATCGGTCCAATTGCTGGAACATCAACGCTGTTGCAGTGGACCGATCAGACGATCTCGACGACCGGCGGTCAATTGATCTTCAAGACGGCATCGCCCGCCGGTTCCTCGTTTCAAGCCGCGGTCACCGTTGCGCCGGAACCGTCAAGTCTCGTGCTGTTGAGCGTAGGCTCCGTCGCCTTTCTCGCTTACACTCGGCGTAGGCGCTAAGTGCCTATCGGAGCGTGCGGTCAACCCTTCGGTCAGCCGGCGGGAGCCATTCTCTGGCTGTTCTCAGCTCGCTTCGTTCCGCGTCAAGCCAATCAGTTCGGCGTGGACCATGTTCAGAAGGGTTTGCAGGAATGCAACGACCATCGGGCCGACGAAGATGCCGATCGGCCCCAACGCCTCGACGCCGCCGAGGATGCTTAGCAGTGCAAGAAGAGGGTGGAGGTTCGAGCGGCCCCGCAAGATCCACGGCTTCACCACGTTGTCGACCATCGAAACCACGACGATGCAGTAGATGGCCAACAGCACAGCCGCGGTCGTGCGACCCTCGACCGCCAGCAGCCACAAGCAAATGGGCGCCCAAATGATCGCCGACCCGACGACCGGCACCAGCGTGAAAAGCATGGTCAGCGCGGTCAGCAGCACCAACGAGTCGACGCCCGCGAGATAGTAACCCCCGCCCGCCAATAGCCCCTGCGACACCGCGGAGACCAGCGTGGCCACGACGATCGCCCGCGTCAGGTCGCCAAATTGGCCGACCAACTGCTGCGTGCGATTGCCTTCCAGCGGCGTCAGCCGCATTAGCTCGCTGATCATCTGGTCGCCGTCGGCGAAGAAGTAGTACGTTGCCAGCAGCATCACAAACAGGCCCAGCAGCGTCTCAGCGAGAAATTGCGTCGTCCGCAGCGCCAGAGGGGCCACCAGTCGTTGGATGCCGCCGCCGATGCTCGCCTTCAGTTCGCTCGCGTCCACGGCGATGCCCACGCGGCCGGCAATATGGCCTAGGCGTTGAGTGGCCCAGTCGGCCAATCTTGCCGCGTCGGACGAAAGACTTTGCTCCGCCGGCTCGTGGGTCGCAGGCGCGGCGGGCGCCTTCCCCTCAATCGTCGTGCGGTACAGCGCCTGGGCTTCGTGCCCCGCCCCAAGCAGCAGCAATAGCGACGGAATCAGCACCAGCAACAGAATGCACGTCGTGCTCAGCAGCGCCGCCAGCCGGTCGTGCTTGCCCAGGCGGCGGCGGAACCAGCGGTTCAGCGGGCCAAAAACCACCGCCAACAGCACCGCCAGGAACAGCGGCAGCAAGAAGCCCGCCATCACCCGGACGAACAGCCCGCCAAGCAACACCAGAATGACCAGCAGCACCACAAGCGAGACGATTCGGGCCACGGGGATCACTCCGTAAGAAAAAGTGTCGGTTGGGAAAAACGCCTCCAGCCGTCGCCTCGTCTCAGATGTCCATGTCCTCGCCGAAGTAATACTTTCGGGCTTCCGGATTCTCCAAGACCACCTCGGGCGCGCCGTGGCAGAGCACCTTGCCGTTGCGAATGACGTAGCTGCGGTCGGTAATTTGCAACGTCTCCCGAACTTGATGGTCGGTGATCAGGATGGCAATCCCTTCGTCCCGCAGCCGGCGGATGATCTTCTGAATGCTGGCGATCGTGACCGGATCGATGCCCGTAAACGGCTCGTCCAGCAGAATGATCTTCGGATTCGAAACCAGGCACCGAGCGATCTCCAACCGCCGCCGTTCGCCGCCCGAAAGCGACAGGGCCATCGACTTCCGCAGCTTGACGATGTTGAACTGTTCCAACAGCTCCTGGCATCGGCGATGCCGCGTCTTGCGGTCGAAGCCCAACAGCTCCATGACGCCCAGCAGGTTCTTTTCGACGGTCAGCTTGCGAAAGACGCTCGACTCCTGCGCCAGGTAGCCCATGCCTCCTTCGCGGGCGCGACGGTGCATGGGCCAGTCGGTGATGTCCACGCCATCGAGCCGCACCTTGCCGGCGTTCGGCACGATCATGCCGCATGTCATCCGGAAACTGGTGGTCTTGCCCGCGCCGTTGGGCCCCAATAGCCCGACGATCTCGCCGCTCTGAACGCGGAAGTCGACTCCGTCGACCACGCGCCGCGAGCCGTAAACTTTCACCAGTCCTTTGACTTCGAGCATGATTGAGCTTTCAGCGATCCGCGTGCAGCAATCGTTGCCTAGCCACCCGACCGCAAATCGCTTTTCTCATCGCACCAACCGCATCCGTGCGAAGTTGGGCCACAACGGAAGGTCAACCACCGGCGCGTAATACCACGAGTGCGGCCAGTAAATGAACATCGCCTTGCCGATCAACAGGTCGCGATCGACCCAGTACAGTTCGTTCGGCGGTGGCCAAAGCCCTTTGGCGTGAGGGTGGGACGGGTCGGCCGCCCAAAGCCGGCTATCCTGGCTGTTCGCGCTGTTGTCGCCAAGCATCAAGAACTTGTCTTTGGCCAGCTCGAAGTCGACGTATCCCTCCCGGACGTCTCGCATCGGTACGTCTGATGCCGGCCACTTGACGGCAATGTAGTAGATGTCTCGCCGAATCCGAACGTGCGAAATCAGCACGGCCGCCCCCGACGAGCCGATGCCGACCGGTTCCAGATCGTCGTCCTTGGGCGTCGTATTGCCTAGGGCGGCGTAGCGCGTCGCTTTGTCAAACTGCACGGCGCTACCATCCACCCACAGCAGCAGTTCGTTGTCGCAGTTGGAAAGGCGAAGTTCGTGACGCCCCTTGCCTCGCACGGCGGTCAGCGCCGTCGGACGAAAATCGGCCGCGTCCGCGCCGCTGATCGACAGCGTCGCCCGGCCGGTCGCCACGTCGATGTGGCATTGGAAATGCCGCCCGCCTTTGCGCAGTTCCAGCGCCAACACGCCCGTGTCGCTTTGCACCTCGGCCGCGCATTCGAGCGCCAAATCGCCGACCCAGTGGGTGCCGACCGTTGGCGCCGGCTGATGACCGCCGCCTCGGCTGGTGTCAAACGCCACAAAGTCCTTGATTAGCTGCGGCGACGGCTTCGTTGGCGATTGCCCCAGCTTCACCGCCTCCCACTCCGCCACAGTAGGCAGCATGTGATGATATCGCAGCCACTGCTCACCCGACGTCCGACCATCAATGCTGAATGTCGTGTACCCTTCTGTCTGCCACGTGTTTGGGCCATGGGCGCGGTCCGCCTCCCATCGCGCGGGCCACCCATGCTTCGCAATTTCCGGCATGTAGTCGTTGTCGAACACCGGTTGCAGCATCGCCAGCAGCTTGTCCGGCCGTTTCCGCTCAATCTCGAACGGCTTCCCCTCATCCCGGCGAGTCCAAATGTCACCGTTCTGAATCCGCACCGTCTCCCCTGGCAAACCGACCATCCGCTTGATGTAGTTCGTCGTGGCGTCGTTAGGATAATGGAACACCACCACGTCCCAACGCTTCGGCTCGGTAAAGTCGTAGGCCAGCTTATCCACCAGGATTCGATCGCCGTTGTAGGAACGCGGATAGCTCCGAAAGTCATTCGTGTCCCGCAGATCCGCCGTGTAGCGGCACATCGGGCACGTGCCGCTCCTAACCTCCGCAACGACGGGTCTGCCCAGACTGTCCCGTTGCACGATCGGCGCGCCATCCGCGTCGACCTCTTCGCTGGACCCAAGTTGGTAGCGATAACCGCACATCGGGCAGTTCAGGTCCTTGTGCCGACCCATCAGCGTCGGCGCCATCGAACCGGTCGGGATGACGAACGCCTCCGCCTCGAACGTGCGGAAGAGAAACGCCAGGACGAAGGCGATGGCCAGCGACTCGATCGTCTCGCGGATGCCCGCGGCGGAAAAGAATTGGCCGTGCGACTCCCCCTCCGATTCTGCCTTCGGCAAAGATTCGCGGGGGCCCAATCGGGGAACAATGGGCTTATGTTTGCTCATGTTACGGAATATACCGGATTTGGCCCGGATTCGGAACTTGAAAATGCCACGCCGCCCAAGGCGAAATCTCCACCGAGGGGATCGCCGCCAGCGGCTTCCCAACCAATAAGCTCCCGGGGATCGCGCCGCCGCACGGCCAATGGCGGCTGTCCTCGGAGATCGGGCTGTTGTCGCCCAGCACATAATATTCGTCCGAGCCGAGTTGAACAGCCCCGGCTACCGCTCCCGTCCGCCGCCCGATCGGCTGCCCGTAGTAGGCGTCCCGGTACAGCCGCAGGTCGCGAACCGTGGCCTCCAGCCCCTGCACCCCGATCGCCACTGGCGTTGTTGTCAGTGCGGGTCGCCCAGCCCGCTCGTAGGGCCATCGGACCACCATCTTGCCGTCGAAGGCCAAAACGAATTGTTGATCGACCACCGCGACCTCGATCTGCCGCTCGTCCTGCATCCCGACCGACATCGCCCCGACGGCCTGCGGTAGCAGTTGGCCATCGCAGAACGCCTCGTATCTTGGCGACGCTGCTCCGAACTGAATCCGCACCTCAAATCGCTTGGTCCCATCGGTCGCGCGAACATAAAACGTACCGTTGCCACCACTGCAACAAAGCCGCAACGAGAGCATCAGGTCCGCGACCGCATGCACGTCCTCCTCACGCCGCGGCTGCGTTTGGTCGTAGCCGTCCAAGTCCATGACTGGCGACTCCGGCGCAGAAGAACGTTGCAACGTTATTCCCGCGTTCGTGCGCCGGCCGTGGTGATAAACCAGCCAATCGATCGGATCGCCCTGATGACCCACGGCGTGAACGTATTGGCCCTCAATTAGCTTCCATCGCCCGCTCGGCTCGCTTCGCCACCGCGGTGGCCGCAATACGCGGTCGCCCATCGCATCGTAAACCGGAATCGCCACAGCCCGCTGCTCGGCCAAGCCCTTCCTCGCGACTGCGCCATCGACGTACACGTCGCCGTCGCGGATTTCGACGCGTTCGCCCGGCAGCCCGACCACGCGCTTCAAGACGATCTGATCCGAAGCGGATGGCCGCCGCAGCGCCACCACCTCCCAACGCCGCGGGCGTCGAAACGCGAACGCCTCGGGCGAGATGAGCACGCGGTCGCCCGAAACGTCCGCCAACGGCCCGATGTCGTTGCTCGCATATCCGCAGTTGGGGCACACCGCCGTCGCCGGGAAGTAATGCCGATCCGTCCCGCAAGCAAATCGAAACCCGCAGTCCCCGCACACCACTGCCCGATGGGTCCCCACGAGCCCTGGCGCCATTGACCCGCCGACCACCTGGCACGGAACTAAAAGCCCCTCAACGAGCCAAGTCTCAATGAGCACTGCCACGATGAACGCCCACACCGTCCATTCGGCAATGAGTCGCGTTCGCCACGTCACAGCCAGCCCGCCTGCCGGTACCACTCGGCCGTTTGACGCAGACGCTCCAGTAGCGGCGCGCCGACCGAGAAGTCCAATTGTTGCGCGGCTGCCTCCGCGGAGCAAATCCAACTGCCAGCATTGATCTCTCGGGCCTTGTCCAGATTCATAAAAAGCGGATCGTGACGAAGATGCGAAATTGCCTCGCCCGCCCACGCTACCATCCAAACCAGCGGCGTCGCCGTCGGCACGATCACCACCAGGTGCCGCCCAAGGGCTTCGCCGACCAGCCGGCCCAAATCGGCGTACGTTGGCGCCTCCTCCGACGCTGCGAAGTAATAACCGTCCGGCCGGTAGGATTGCGATTCGCTCCGTGCCGGCAGACGCTTGCCGCGCTCGGCTGCCAGGATCAGCAACTGCACAAGGTCATCGGCATGAATGACAGAGAAACGACGTTGAAGGCCCGGGGCCAGATGCACTCCCAGACGCGCGATCGAGCGGAACAGCGGCAGTCCCATCCGATCGCCCTGCCCCAACACGATCGGCGGACGTACGACCGTGATCGGCACGCGATCCGCGAACGCCTCGGCGGCTCGCTCGCCCGCCCGCTTGCTATGGCCATAGTGCGACACAGGAGACGGCCGATCGGCCTCCGTCTTGGGTCGTCCATCCATTGCCGGACCTGCGGCGGCCAACGACGACACGACGACCAGCACCGGCGGTGTCGTTTGCCCTGCACAGGCGCGAGCGACGTTCGCAACACCGTGCTGATTGACTAGGTAAAAATACCGCGGCTGAAGCGCCATCGTACATCCGGCCAGGTGGTACACGATGTCCCGGCCCGCTACCGCGCTGTTGACGCCGTCGCGGCTGGTCACGTCCCCGTACGCCAGTTCCGCGCCGGCTTGCCGCAGCCCGCCGATTCGCGAGCTTTTCCTGACCAGGCACGTTACCGTGTCGCCTCGGGCAGCCAACGTGGCGACCAAGTGCGTCCCAATAAATCCGGTCGCGCCGGTGACCAATACGTTGGCCATTGCAGAGCACCAGAGGGGCTGAGGTCCAAAGATCGAACGAGGGCCTTACGCCCGAACTATCAAAACCCGCGACCAATCGCACACAACGTCATTGCAACGTCTGCGGGTTGATCCGTGAATTGACGGCGTCCACGCCTCGGGCGTTATCGCTGTGGCCGGGCCAGGCGTACGTTCGTTGCAGCGCCTGCAGCACGACCCCGGTAATTTGCCGAATAGTAACCGTTTTCGGCAAAACAGAGAAGGCGTGTGCACTCCGCGCTTGCTCCACAATGAGATCATCCAATTGCGCGGACAACATGATGCACGGCAGCATCGCCCTGAACTCCTTCAGCCGCCGCAAAGTCTCCAACCCCGGCAACTTCGGCATGTGCACGTCCAGCAGCACCACGTGCACCTTCTCCTGGTGCACGATATCGATCGCTTCCTCGCCATCGCCGGCCTGAAGGGTGCGCAACCCCAACGGCTCGAAGACTACCTGCAACGTCTCCCGGAATCCGGGATCGTCGTCCGTAATCAGCAATGATGGCGATTCGGCTAACATTGGCATATCTGGCTTCTTTGCCGGAAAGTCACAACTACGCGCCAGCAATTGACGTGCCGCCAGCGGTGGTGCCCGCTCGGCAGCCATCCGCGCAGCAGTAACATCGGGCTGCTGCTCACTTTATAGCGTACCTCAAAACAGGACCGTCGAGAAACTACCAATATCGGGCGACCCGCCCTGACATGCCGGCTGGGCTCCGGCTGCCGTTTTGGCAGAACGAGACTAGCGCCGCGTCTGCTTGGATGGGGTTTCTACCACCAGAAACAGCAAAAATGCCCCAACGCTGCGGATCGCCCAGCCTGCCAGGAAGATCGTCGCAAACATCGACAGACGCGTGCACGTCAGCCACGACCCCGGGGAGCCGAACCAATCGAGAAGCATCCCTCCGAGCACCGTGCTGCCGGCGTAGCACAATCCCCGAATTGCCTCGAATGCCGCGATGTACGACGTATTGAACTCCGTCGGCGAAACCTTCAGCATCAGGTTCGGAAGACAGACGTTCAGACCCACGTAGGCAATCCACAAGCCTGCGGCGACCGCAACCCAAAGCCACTCGTCCGGCGTCGCGGCAGCATAGCCGAGCAGTCCGGCGGCCACCAGCAACTGGCTCACGATCATCACCCGCCGATTGCCCAGCCGGTCTGCCAACCCGCCTACCCAAGGGCCGAGGGTCCATTGCCCCAGCCGCGTTCCCGTTTCCAGCGTCAACGAGGAGAACAGACTTAGACGCAATACCTGGATCGGAAACACTCGCTGCGCCGACTGCGTGATGCCGTTGGACATCGAAAACCAACATCCATACAGCAGCAGCCGCAGAAATCTCCCGTCGCGGAACGGCGCAAAGAGTGAACGGATGCCCGGGCATGCCATCGCCCTGGCCGAGCCCGCAATGGCCGGCGCCAGCCCCAACGGCACAACAGCCGCCATCATGAACACCGCGCCCAGCCCGGCAAGCATGCCGTACGGCATCCAGTCGGGCAGCGGCCAAACCGCGGAGGCCCCCCACACAAAAAGCCCCGCGTCGACTGCCGCCACGGCTGTGCCTGCCACCATCCACCGCTCTCGCCAACCCAGGAACCGCCCTCGAATCCGGACGGCCGACACCTCAGCCAGCCACGACCACAACGCGACCGTCCCAAGATATTGCATGAGGTGGTAAAGACACCACAGGGCAATTAACGTTGCGAGCGACCAACGTGGCGACGGCAACAACCCCGGCATGCATGTCCACGGCAGCAGCGCCAGCAGCATGGCGGCCCCCAGGAACGCAGCGATACAGAACCGCTTTCGATCGCCTCGCCTGCCGATCATCGCCGGCGCCGCCAGCCGCAGCAGCCCGACAACCTGAGGGGCGGCCAGAATCAACCCAACGTTCAGCCCCAGCCGAGATGCATGCAGCCCCTTGGCGAGATAGATTATCAGCGTTGTGCTCGCCAGTCCGTTGCCGATGGCCCAAATCGCGCCGTTCCAGATCGCCATTCGCCTGGCGCAATGTCGCTCACAGACGCAAAGCCGCGGCATGATGGGTCCCAGGCTGCTTAGACGCGCCGTCCGAACAACGTGAAGGCATCGACACGCTCGATCAGCACGGGCAGGATCCGACCGGTCACTTCCGCCGGACCGTCGAACACAACGATCCGGTCGCAAACGGTCCGACCGACAAGCTGTCTCATCCCGTCACCCTCTGACGGCCGGCTTCCACGGGCCGCCGCCTCGCGCTCCGCAGGCCGGGAGGCCTGGTCCACTGCGCGTTTCTTTGCCACCTTGCTCGGTCCCTCGACCAGAATCTCGACTGTTTTTCCGAGAAAAGGCTGGTTGTCCTCAAGGCTGATCGCGTTCTGAATGGCCAGCAGTTCGTTGTTTCGCTGCCGCTTGACCGACTCGGGGACGTCGTCCTCGTAGAGCTCTGCAGCCGCTGTATAGGGGCGAGTGCTGTACTTGAAAATAAAGCTGTTCTTAAACCGGGCTTCTTGCACCAATTCCGCGGTTCGCTGGAAATCGTCGTCCGTCTCGCCACAGAAGCCGACAATGAAATCGCTCGTGATCGCTGCCCCGGGTACGTAGCTTCGTATGCGAGCGAGCATCTCGCGATACAGGCCCGCATCGTAGACGCGTTTCATCCGCCGAAGCACGACGTCCGACCCGCTTTGGGCTGGCACGTGAAAGTACGGCGAGACTTTCGACAGATCCCGCACCGCCTCGAGCAACTGGTCCGTCATGTGCCGAGGGTGGTTGGTCACAAACTTGATACGTCGCAGCCCCTCGATCTGATTCACTCGTTCCAACAGGTCGGCCAAATTGGCGGTTACCCGGCCGGCGCGGTCTTTGTAGCTGTTGACCGTCTGACCGATCAGCGTGACTTCCAGGCATCCCTGTTCGGCCAATTGCCGGCATTCTTCGACAATTTCTGTCACCGGCCGGCTCTGCTCGGGCCCTCGCACCCGTGGCACGACGCAGTAGCTGCACATCATGTTGCAGCCGGACATGATTCGCACCATCGCCTGATGCGGCCGTCGCCGCGGCGGCGTCCTCGCCGGGCTGAAGGGCACAAAGCTTCGCACGACCGCTGCCCTATCCGATTGGGGCAACTCGTCAACCTGCCCGGAGCCGTTGTCCGCTGTTTCTGCCTCGGCAACTCGCTCGGCACTATCGTCAGCCGCCTTGGACAGGCTGACCACCTGCCCCGCGCCAGCCGCCGGGTCGAGGCTCAACTCCACAATCGGGCCGCCGCCTGCAGTGACGCGTTCCAACAAAGCAGGCAAGCGCCCGAGCCTGCCAGGGCCCACCACCAGCGCCACGTACGGCGCCCGTCGCAGCACTTCCTCTCCGTCCTTCTGCGCCATGCAGCCCAGTACGCCGATCAGCTTCTTCGGCTCCCCCGCCGTGGGTCGAAGCCGCCCCAGGGCGCTATAGATCTTGTCTTCCGCGTGCTGGCGAACGCTGCAAGTGTTAAAGAGCACAATATCCGCCCGCCGGACACTGTCCACCTGCTCGTAGCCTGCCCGTGTCAACTCGGCCGCGACCAGCTCGCTGTCGAGCACGTTCATCTGGCAGCCAATCGTATGAATAAAAAATCGGCGAGGCATGTGTCTCATTGTAACCGCCGCCGGGGGATCTGGTCAGGAGAGCCGCCGTTTGCCCCCGGCCAACCGCGAAACGCCTGCCCGACGTTCGTAGTTCGGAATTTTGCAGGCGTTTTCGGTCCGAGATCGCCAGACGACCACTTCGACGCCAAAACCGGCCCGGGTCGCGGCTGGCAGCGACACAATTCCTCGGCAGCCTTCTAGCCAACGCCCCGTTGTGCGGTTATATTCGGCTAGATGTCCACTACTGCCGCCAGAAACGTGATTGCGCTGCACCACGGCTTTTGGGGGGTGTTCGCGCAGAGGGCGACCAGTTGCCGCCGGTGCGGGCAGGCCGGATCAGCAGTTCCCGCTTCTGGGACCCGGCCATCGTGCCTAACCGCCAAGCGGCCCACAGCCGTTGTTCGGCAAGCTGTTGTTGCATAATCCTCGTCGACGACCGATCGGGAGGGTAGTCAGACTGATGATCGAGCTTCACAAGCGGGTACTATTCCTCGGCTACGGGTCCGTTGCGCAATGCACGCTCCCCATCTTCGTCCAGCACTTCCGAGTCCGGCCCGAAAACATCTCGGTGATGGATTTCGAGGACCGGAGGGCAGCGCTCCAGCCCTGGATCGCCCAGGGTCTCCGCTTCTTCCAGCAACGGATCACCCCAGAGAACATTGGCGCCGAGCTTGCCAAGCACCTTTCGGCCGGTGACCTGCTCATCGACCTGGCCTGGAACATCGACTGTTGTGAAATCCTTCAGTGGTGCCACGATCACGGCGTCCTCTACATCAACACGTCGGTGGAAGTCTGGAATCCCTACGCCGGCGCGCCCCACAAGCACCCCACGCAACGGACGCTTTATTGGCGGCACATGAACATTCGCCGCATGATTGCCGGCTGGAATCGGCCAGGCCCCACGGCGGTGATTGAACACGGCGCCAACCCGGGACTGATTTCCCATTGGACCAAGAAGGCCCTAATCGACATCGCCGAGCGGCTGCTCGCCGATCGGAAGGTCGAGGGGCGCGACGCCGACGAAATTCGGCAACTCGTCGCCGATGGCACCTTCAATCGCCTGGCCATGAAGCTGGGCGTCAAGGTCATCCATTGCAGCGAACGGGACACTCAAATCACCAACCGGCCCAAGGAAATCGAAGAGTTCGTCAACACCTGGAGCATCGAAGGCTTCCACGAGGAAGGCATCACCACCGCCGAGATGGGCTGGGGTACGCACGAAAAGCAGCTTCCGCCGCTCACCTACGAGCACCAGGACGGGCCGCGGAACCAAATCTGCCTCGCCCGGATGGGCATCAATACCTGGGTCGTCTCCTGGGTGCCGCACTACTGCATCCGCGGTATGATCATCCGCCACGGCGAAGCGTTCAGTATTTCCGACCGTCTGACCGTTTGGGAGGATGGCCGCGCCGTCTACCGCCCCACCGTCCATTACGCCTATTGCCCGTGCGATGCCGCTCTGGCGTCGCTCGACGAGCTGCGCGGCCGCGACTACGCCCTGCAGCCCAAGCTGCGGATCATGAACGACGAGATCATCGCGGGCGGCGACATCCTCGGCGCGCTTTTGATGGGCCATGCCTACGGCGCTTGGTGGACGGGCAGTGTCTTGGACATCGAAGAGTCGCGACGCCTGGTGCCCCACCAAAACGCCACGACGATGCAGGTGGCCATCTCTGTCGTGGCGGCTGTCAGTTGGATGGTGGCCCACCCCGACCGCGGCGTCTGTGTGCCCGATGACTTGCCGCACGACTACGTGCTGGGAACGGCTCGCCCCTATCTCGGCGAGTCGCTTTCCCTGCCTTCCGATTGGACGCCGCTCAAGAACTACGTCAACAATTTCCACGGCTATCATCAGCCGGACGTGGACCTGGACGACCCGTGGCAGTTTAAGAATTTCCTGGTGACGGATGGAGACTAATGGCTGTTCCGAAAAGCACCCTGAAGAAGCTGGTCGAGAAGCACGGCACACCTTTGTTCGTCGTCGATCACGACGAAATCCGGCGGAACTACGCGGAGTTTAGGAAACGCCTGCCCCGCGTCCAGGCCTACTACGCCGTCAAGGCAAATCCCGACCCGGCGATCGTTCGCACCCTCTACGAGGAGGGCGCGAGCTTCGATGTCGCGTCGATGCCCGAGTTCAAGATCGTCTACGAGAACATCAAAGGCTTGCCCCCCAAAACACGCCAGGATTTCATCTGGGACAAGATCATCTACGCCAACCCGATCAAGGCCAACGAAACGCTGCAGGACCTTGATCGCTACAAGCCGTTGGTGACCTACGACAACGAGGAAGAGGTCCGCAAGATCCGAAAGCACGCGCCCCACGCCGGACTCGCGCTGCGGCTTAGCGTCCCCAACACCGGCGCGATGGTCGAACTGTCCTCGAAGTTCGGCGCTGCCTCGGGCGAAGCGGTGTCGCTGATCGAGACTGCCACTGCGGCCGGCCTCGTCGTCGAGGGCCTCAGCTTCCACGTCGGCAGCCAGACGATGAACCTCGAAAACTACGTGCAGGCCCTGAACCTCGCGGCCGGCGTCTTTCGCGAGGCGGCCGATCGCGGTCTCAACCTCAAGCTGATCGATATCGGCGGCGGCTTTCCCGCCCCTTATGACACGCAGGTGCAACCGCTCGAAGTCCTCGCCAAACGCATCAACGCGGAATTGGACCGCCTCTTCCCGCCCGAGGTCGAAATCCTCGCCGAGCCCGGCCGCTTCCTCGTGGCTACCGCCGGCACCTCCGTCGCCAAGGTCATCGGCAAGGCCCGCCGCGATGGAAAACGCTGCTACTATCTCGACGACGGCGTCTACCACACGTTCTCCGGCATCATCTTCGACCACTGCCAGTATCACGTCGAGGCGTTCAAGTCCGGCCCCACGGAAATCTGCTCCGTCTTCGGCCCAACCTGCGACGCACTGGACACCATATCCTTGGCAGAGCAACTGCCCGAATTGAAGCTGGGCGATTACGTCTTCAGCCGCAACATCGGGGCCTACAGCGCCGCGTCGTCAACGTGGTTCAATGGGTTCCCGCCCGCCAAGGTCGTTCACATCAATCGCTAGCGCCGGCGCTCAATAAATCGTGCGTGTCGGTGTGGGCAAGGACGCGGTGGCTCCGTTGTCTAACGGAGCGCCTGGACAAAAGCGGGGCGTCGCCGCCAACTACTTCCCCTTGCCAGGCTAACCAGCGCCCCATGATCGACCAATGGCACTAATTGCACTACGCGATGTGAGTCTGGGTTTCCGCGGCCCGCTCGTGCTGGATCAAGTCAGCCTGACACTTGAGCCAGGGGAACGCGTTTGCCTTCTCGGGCGGAATGGAACCGGCAAGAGCACCCTGTTGCGGCTCATCCAGGGCGATATCGACACGCCCCAAGGCGAAGTTACCCGGCAACAAGGCCTCGTCACGGCCATGCTGCCGCAAGAAGTGCCCCGAGGGCTGTCCGGGACAGTGTTCGATGAAGTCGCACGCGGACTCGGGCCCAAGGCCGAACTGCTCGCCCAGTATCACCATGTGGCGCACCAACTGACGCTGAACGCAAACGACGAACTGCGGGCTCGCCTCGACCGCATCCAACACGCCCTCGAGACCCAGGACGGCTGGTCGATGAATCGGCAGGTCGAGTCCATTCTCTCGCGGATGTCGCTCAATCCCGATGCCAACGTGGCCGATCTTTCGGCCGGCTTGAAACGCCGCGTCCTCCTGGCCAGGGCGCTCGTCCGCAGTCCCGACGTCCTTCTTCTCGATGAGCCCACCAATCATCTCGACACGGACGCCATTGGCTGGCTCGAAGAGTTCCTGCTGCGCTGTAGCGCGACAATCCTATTCGTCACTCACGACCGGGCTCTGCTTCGCAAGCTCGCCACGCGCATCATCGACCTCGACCGCGGACGGCTGACCAGTTGGGCGTGCGACTACGAGACCTATTTGCAGCGCAAGGAAGCTGCACTGGAGGCCGAGGCCCGGCAACGCGCCGAGTTCGACAAGAAGCTTGCCAAGGAAGAGGTCTGGATTCGCACCGGAATCCAGGCTCGACGCACGCGGAACGAGGGCCGTGTTCGGGCGTTGCAGCACCTAAGAAGCGTCCGCAGCGTTCGCCGTGATCAGCCCGGCGAGGTCCGCATGGAGATGCAGGAGGCCGAACGCTCCGGCCGCCTGGTGATCGAGGCCAAGAACGTCAGCTTCAGCTACGACAACCGACGAATCGTTGACGATCTCTCCACGATGATCATGCGCGGCGACCGGGTCGGCCTCATTGGCCCCAACGGCTCGGGCAAGACGACGCTGTTGCGGCTGCTGCTTGGCCAGTTGCCCCCGCAGACGGGCGCCATTCGCCACGGCGCCAATCTCGACGTGGCCTACTTCGACCAGCTCCACGCCCAATTGGACGACGCGAAATCCGTCCGCGACAACGTTCGTGACGGCGCCGATTCCGTCGAAATCAACGGCCGTCGGCGGCACATCATCGGCTATCTCGAAGATTTTCTCTTCACCCCCGAGCAAGCCGCCGCGCCGGTGTCGCGTCTTTCGGGCGGCGAACGCAACCGCCTGCTCCTCGCCCGCCTCCTGACCAAGCCATCGAATGTCCTCGTGATGGACGAGCCCACCAACGACCTGGACATTGAAACGCTCGAATTGCTGGAAAACTTGCTGGCCGAGTATCCGGGCACGCTGCTGCTGGTGAGCCACGATCGCGAGTTCCTCAACAACGTGGTTACCAGCACCTTGGTGCTGGAAGGCGAGGGCCGCGTCAAGGAATATGCCGGCGCCTACGACGATTGGTTGCGTCAGCGACAGGTCGAAGCGCTTCCGGAGAAGATCGAGCCCGCCAAGGAGCGAAACAAGCCGACTGCGCCGCGGAAAGATCGTCCGCGCCGATTGACCTATGCGGAACAGCGCGAGCTAGACGCCTTGCCCGAACAAATCGGCGGGCTCGAGGCTCAGCTAGCCGAACTGCATCGCGCGATGGCGGAGCCCGCGTTCTACCGGCAGGATCCGGCCGAGATCGTCGCCGCCAACGCCCAACTCCAATCCTTCGAGAACGATCTGGCCGCCGCCTATCAGCGTTGGGAGACCCTCGAAGCGCTGCTGGCCCAAAGCAAATAACCGTTGAGCCTCGTGCAGGCGACGGCAAGACAACTGCCGATCGCCGATCGCGAAAAGCTTTCGACTGCCAGCAGCGCGCCCGGGACGGGATCCTCCGCCGCTCAGCACGGGTGAATCGACAAAAAAAGCTCCGGCGTCACCTTGATCAGTGGCGACCCGGAGCTTGTGGTTTCAGCCGATCGCTACTCTTCCATAACGTCCTTCTCGCGGGCCTTGGCCAACTCAGTGGCCTGGGCCTCGTACGTCTTGGTCAATTCCTGGATCTCTTCCTTGACGTTGTCGCGGTCGTCCTCGGAAAAATCCTTGTCCTTCTCGCCGGTGTCCGCTTGCTTGTTGCCGTCTCGGCGGACGTTGCGAATGGCCAGCTTCGTTTCCTCGGCAAGCTCCTTAACGCGGTTGACCATCTTGCGGCGAACCTCGGTCGACAATGGCGGAACGTTGAGCCGGATCAGCCGGCCGTCGTTCTGCGGGTTGAAGCCAAGGTCACTGGCTTGGATCGCCTTCTCGATGTCCTTGAGCGTGCCCGGATCATAGGGACGAATGACAATCTGGTTGGGCTCTGGCGCGCCGACCGACGCCACTTGCTTGATTGGAACCGCCGAGCCGTAGACCTCGACCCGCAGCGAATCGACCAGCCCTGGGTTCGCCCGGCCGGTCCGAATGCCGGCCAGATCCCCCTTGAGCTTGCGAATCGCCTTTTCCATGCGTTCTTCGACGTCGAGTAGGATTTCGTCGGTAGTCATGGGATGCCAGTGGTTAGTGCGTCGTGGATGTGATTCAGGGATGGCGGGTAGCTGGCCGTCGTTCGGTGCCGTGGCACGCAGTCGCGTTCGTTGCTGACCGCTAGCCACTATTCGTGTATCAGTGTACCGATGCGTTGACCCAACACAGCGCCCTCGATGTTCCCCTCCTTGCGGAAGTTGAACACGAGGATCGGCATGTCGTATTCGGCGCACTTGGTGATCGCCTCGTGGTCCATCACGCGGAGATTCTGCCGCCGCACGTCGTCGTAGCTCAGTTCGCTGTACAGAACGGCGTGCGGGTTCTTCTCCGGGTCGTCGCTGAAAACGCCGTCCACGCGGGTGGCCTTCAGCAGCACCGCCGCTTCCAGCTCTAACGCCCGCTGGGCGGCTGCCGTGTCGGTCGTGACAAACGGACTGCCGGTGCCGCCGGCCAGGATCACGATCCGGCCCTTTTCCAGGTGGCGGCGCGCCCGGCGGCGAATGTAAGGCTCCGCCACGCCGTCCGTGCGGATCGCGGTCATCAGCCGCGTGTCGCAGCCGAGCGACTCCAACGCGTCCTGCAGCGCCAAGCCGTTAATGACCGTGGCCAACATGCCCATGTAATGGGCCGTCGCCTCGTGGACGCAAGACGCGCCGACGCTAAATTGCGCCCCGCGAAGAATGTTCCCGCCGCCAATCACAATGGCAATCTGCACGCCATGCTGCGCCGCAGCGTACGTCTGCCGCGCGATGTGCAGCACCGCGTCCATGGCGATGCCCCGCTCGCCCGGATGGACGAACGCCTCGCCCGAAATCTTCAAAACCACGCGGCGGTACTTCGGTGTCCCTTCCGCTTTCGTCTCTTCGGCCATGTTAAGCTGACTTTCGTCTCACGAACAGCCAAGGCCTCGCGACGGCGGCCGCGGGACCCCGGATTGCCACAACGCGGCGCCGCGCCTCACGAGCGACGCCGCTCTCCGCATCACTCCCTGGGCAGTTCCCAATGAACGAAACGGACCAACTCGATCTTCGATTCCTTCGCGATCTCTCCGACCGTCTTCTTGCCAAACTTCATTTCGTTGGCAATCGGCTGATCCTCCAAGCAACGAGCGGCGTAGAAGTCTCGCAGCCGGCCCTCGACCATCTTGGCGATGATGTTCTCCGGCTTGCCTTCCTTGCGGGCGGCGGCGGCCAGAATCTCGCGCTCCTTCTCCACCTCGGTCGGGTCGAGCTCTTTCCGCGTCGTCACTGTCGGCCGAAGCGCCGCGACGTGCATGCAGATGTCACGAGCGACCTCGGGGTTGTCCCCTTCGTACTGCAACAGGACGCCGGCCGCGGCGTTATGGTGCGCGTAGCCGCCCGTCTGGCCGTCAATGCGCACGATCCGCTCGAGTCGGAAGACCTCGCGAATGCGGTTCATCAGATCGTCGAACTGCTGCTTCAACGTCGGCGATCCGCTCGGCGAAGGCTGGGCGAGCAATTCGTCCGGCGTTGCGGCGCCAGGCCCTTCAGCCAACTGTTGGGCCAGGTCGTTCGCCAGTTGCGTAAACTCCTGGTTCGCCGCCACCGGGGCGCTCTCGCAACGCAGGTCGATCATCGTGCCCGAAGTCCCGCGAGGAGACACGTAGACGGCGATCCGTCCGGAGGTCGTCGCCCGCCCCGCTCGCTTTTCCATCAGCTTGGCCCCGCCCTTGCGAAGCAATTCGACCGCCTTGTCGACGCTCCCCTGCGCCTCCTGCAACGCCTTCTTGCAGTCCATCATAGGCAGACCTGTCCGCTCGCGAAGCGATTTAACGGCTGCCGCAGAAATCTCGGCCATTTGAGTCTTTCTCCAGTTATTTATACGTGTGTGTTTTGTCGCCGCGGAGCAACGGCTCCCCGACGCATAATCGGTGCAGAAATGTCGAAAATCGCCGGGAGCTAACGACTCCCGGATCATGACCAGTAGCCCCGAGCGTCGCTGCCGAACGTGGGTTCGCGCGAAACAGGTGCGCGGCTGGCCGCGGCGATGTTGCGCGCGTGGGACCGACGTTCCGCCTGCCCGCTATACCGAGGCCATGGCCCCTTCGGACTGCTCTTGCTTCATCGCTCCGGCGGCTGCCTTGCCCGCGACGATTGCGTCGGCCAGCAGCGTCACGATCAGCTCGATCGAGCGAATGCTGTCGTCGTTGCCGGGGATCGGCAGGTCGACGATGTCGGGATCGCAGTCGGTATCAATCAGCGCCACGGTCGTAATGCCCAGCTTGCGCGCCTCGCCGATCGCGTTCTTTTCTTTCCGCGGATCGACGACCAGCAGGCACTCCGGCAGCCGGTTCATCGTCCGGATGCCGTTGAGGTTGCGGTACATCTTGCGATACTCGCGGCTCAACGACGACTGCATCTTCTTCGAGTAGGTGCTCAGTTCATCGGAACTCCGCAGCGACTCAAGCTCCTCCAGTCGCGTCAGCCGGCTTCGAATCGTCCGGAAGTTCGTCAGCGTGCCGCCCAACCAGCGGTCGCTCACGAACGGCATGCCGCATCGCGTGCCTTGCTGCTCGATCACGTCGCAGGCCTGCCGCTTCGTGCCAACCATCAGCACGAGGCTTCCCTGCGAAGCGACCTTCTGCAGGTATCGCCGCGCCCGCAACAAACCGCGAATCGTCTCGCGGACATCGATAATGTGAATCAGATTACGCCGGGCGTAGATGTAGGGCCGCATCTTCGGATTCCAGCGGCTCGCCCGATGCCCGAAATGAACGCCAGCCTCGATCAGATCCTTAACCAGTACAGTAGCCAAACCCCAACTCCTTCATGGTGGCACACCGGCCAAGTCCCCAACCTGATGCGCACCGCATACCCTGCGATGCCACACCCGTCGAGGCGTCCGGCGTTAGTCGATCATCCGGTCTGTCATTTCACCGCTGCCTCGGACCGTTCAAGACAGCGAATCTAGTAGCCTACCAAACACCGCCCGCAACGTCAACGGCTGGACGGACCACCAGCCAGAAGGGGATTCCAGTTGGCCAGCTTGCCTCCCCCACGCACGGGTGCCGTCAGCTCCAGGCGACTTGTCCTTGATCGGCAGACGATGCCAGATAGGTCGCGGCTAACCGATGCGCCTCAGGACTCGGTTGCAACGGTCGAATCGCCCTCCGAACTTCCGAAAAAGAGCCCTGTGCCTCGTGGACGATGACCAGAGTGTGTCGCATTGTCGGGGCGATTGGGCGGCCTCGGGCGCGGAGATGAAGGAATGACGGACGAGGTGCGAAAACCGGACGCCTTGCGGCGCATCTGGGAAAGCGCAACCGCCACGGTCGTCAGTGGGCTCATCCTTTGGTCCCTGACCAGCGGCAAATCACAGCCTGAGCCACCCGCCGAACGAATCGTCGTCGCCACCGTCCCCGCCACGCAGCCGCCGGTGGGCACGGCCGGCTCGCCGATTCTCGTTGCTTCCCCCAACGAAGCTGCCCCCCCTGCCCCGCAAACTCCCCTCGTTGCGCCCCCTGCCCCCCAGACCGCGGCCGTCGCGCCAATTGTGCGCCCTGCTACTGTCCCGGCCGTTTTGCCGCTCGCGGCCAAGCAGAGCCCGCCCCCCTACTCCGTGCCCCTCGGTTCCGTTTTGCTGTTCCAGAACTTTTCCGGCTACAAAGACGGCGACCCGTCACGCTGGGGCCAAAACACCATCGTCAAGACCGGCCTCGACCATCGAAACTGGCTCGTGGCCAACGCCGAGGGCGTCTATCCCGTGGGCTATCGTCTGCGGTTGCCCAACGAGTTCTACTTCGAGTGCCGCTACTCCGCCTACATGCCCGAGGTCACTCGCGGCATCCTCGGTTGGTGGAAGGACCCCGTCGTCAGCAAAATCACCTTCGTCGATGAGCAAGGCGTCAAGTACGTCATCGATTGGGTCGTGAAATTCGGCAACGACACCACCCGGCTCAATCCCCTTGGGTCCTCGACGCTCTACGCAAAGAAGTACTACCACACCATCAAGCTTCCCGACGGAACGACCAACGAGATCGGCATTGCGCAGCCCGACGGCCGCCTCCGAATCGACCGCGACAACAACGTCCTCAAGGTCTTTCTCGACGGCCAGCCCGCCGGCATCGCCACGATGAGCCGAATCGGCCAACTCGTTGGGTTCGAACTGGACGTGGTCAAGGCGAAGACCGGCGCCCTGTGCTTCACGGACGTCCAGATCGCCCGCTAGCACTGCCTATTTCGTCGCGCGGTAGAAAAGGCTGCACCTCGATCCGTGCGGCATCGATTTCCACGCGGATTGCCCCCGCGTCGCACGTTTGCAGCACGTTGCTTCCCACAGCCCGGTAGGCAGCCTCGATTTCCGGCAGATTCCAACGGCCATCGCCGCTGAAAACGACCCACCGCGGATGGCACCACCGCGCCAGCTCCGGAGAGTTGCTCTTTCGGCTGCCGTGATGCGGGGCCAGCAGCACATCGCACGCCAGCGGCTTCTCGGCCAGCAACTCGTCCAGACCAGGCGACTCCAGATCGCCTGGCAATAGGATCCGCCGGCCGAAACACTCGATCGCCAGCACAAGGCTGTTCGCATTCTCTGGTGCACGCTCATCCCACTGCGAACGCCGCCGGCGCGGATGAAGAACGTCCAGTCGGCACTCTTCGCCAAGATCGAGCCGGTCGCCCGCGCCAACCTCGCGGATTGGCACGCCCCACTGCTCGATCGCCGCCCGCAACGCTGCGACCGCTTGGTTCCGTTTCGCAAACATGGCAGGCGAGACATAAATGGCGCCGACCGAGAACCGCTCCAGCAATGTCGGCACTGCATTGAAATGGTCCAAATCAGGATGCGAGAGCACGATGGCGTCAATCCGCCGCAAGCCGCGCCACCACAGATACTCGGAGATCGCCCGGCTGCTGGCCGTCGGCGCGCCGAGCTGTCCGGCGTCGTAGAGCAGCGTTTTCCCCGACGGCAACTCGACGAGCACCGCGCAGCCATGCTTGACGCTGAGGAAAGTGCAATCGAGCCGACCACGCTCAGGCGGCCAAGCGGCTGCCGCGGCCCAGACCAGGAGCCAGACCGCCAGCGGACCAAGCCACCAACATCGCCGCGAGCGAAACCGCGGGAAAGCCATAACCAGTCCCATCCCGCCGTAGAAGCACCACAGCCACCAGTCCGGCGGGCCAGGCAACCAGAGATGCCCGAGCGAGCTCCGCTCGGCGAAGCGAACGCATGACTCCAGCAGCGTGAAAACGACGTTGCAGAACCCGCCGCACAAATGGGCCAGCGGCGGCGCCATGCCGCCAACTACCAGCAACACCGCTCCGCCGACGAGCCCCGCCGCCATCGGCAGCCAAACCACCGTGTTCAACACAATAGCCACCGGGGTGCATAGATGAAACCGCGCCATCACCAGCGGCATCGTCAGCAGCCAGATCGTCAAGCTCACCAGCAGCATGTGTCGCATACTGCGACGAAAAGCCCATGACCATCGCTCCGGCCAGGTCGAGTTCCTCTCAATGAGTCGCGCCAACGGGTCGTCGGCGTGTGCCATCCATCGCGGAGCAAACCACATGAGCCCGGCGACCGAAAGAAACGACAGTTGCGCCCCCGCGTGAAAAAGGTGATTTGGATTAATCACCAAGACCACCAGCGCGGCCGCGGCCAGCGAGTTGAAGCTAAGCGACCGTCGACCGAGGCTCGTGGCGGCGCAGACCAGCAGCACCAGGACGCTCGCTCGCACCACCGGTGGTCCGGCGTCGACCAGCAGCATGTAGAAGATCGTGGCCGCGGCAATCAGCATCGCCGTCCAGCCGCGCGGAAGCGGCGTCCGCCGTAGCAGCCAGTAAAACGCTCCCGCCAAGATCCCCACATGCAGCCCGGCGATCACGAGCAAATGGATAACGCCGGTCGCCATGAAGTCCTCGATGCGCCCCTGCTCAAGCTGTTCACGCTGTCCCAGCAGAACCGCTTCGGCCATCTCGGCGCATTGCGGGTCAAGATACTTCTCCAGGAGCCGATCGCTCCGCCCGCGAACCTCGTCCAACAGTCGCGTAAGGCTCAGCCAGTTGCCGCGCGCGATCACCGAGACGCACGCCGGGTTCTCGGCGGCGAGCCGACTCAAGACGCCCTCGCCGCGTTGTCGGGCGGCGTCGTCGAACCCTCCCGGATTCATCGGTCGCCTGGGCGCGGCAAGTTGCACGAAGCACCGCAGCCGATCGCCCGCGTGGATCGCCGGTCGCTCGCCGACGATCAAGAGCATTGCTCGCCCCGACGCTGGCTGCCACGTCGCTCCGTTGCGCAACGCCGCGATATCCACCATCATTCGCGACGCCTCCTCGCCAAGCGGCATTCCCTGCATCGGGTCGAACGTCTTCGCTGCTAGGCGGCGCGGGGAGCCGACGGCCACCGCCTCGATACACACCGGCTGCGCCTTCTGTAGCGCGTACCGCCCGAGGTCGTTGGCCGCAAACAGCGACCACCGGCAATGGTGCCAAGCTCCGCCCGTGCTTGCCACCGCTACGAGCACCGCAAAGCTGCCCACGAGTGTCAGCCACTCAAACCAGCCATCCTTGATTGGCGGTGCAGCAGCGCTCGGCGAATTATCTTTCGCCTGGTGAGTTGGTGAGCTTTCATGCCGACCCCCAGCCCGCGTTGCCGCGCCCCAGACGATCAATGCCGTGACGGCTGACGTCGCCCAGAGCCAGATCGGCAGCGGCCAATAAGAGTCGAGCACGATCCCCGCGGCCGCCGCCGCCAGCACAAGCACCAACGGCTGATATCGCGGGATAAACGGCTCACGCTTCTCGCCCGAGGGACTCAGTTTCTTCGCCAGCGGCTCCATGGGGGCCATTTTCACCCCCGCCGCAGCTTTGCACAAGCCAGCGCCGCTGGCCCTTGCCCCGACGGCGCCACTGCGTGAAGCAAACGGCCAGCCCGATCGATACCGCCCAAATCACGATGCCGCCCGGCTCGGGCGCGGGCGGTGGAACCTCGTGGACAAATCCTCGAATGTCGATGTCGTCGTGGAACCCGGGACCAACGAGCATATCTAGCAGCCATTCGCCCTTTAGCTCATAGGTGCCGGGCGATAACAAGGAGGTTGCCGATGACGATCCAAGCGGGATCAATTCCCCGGTGCTGATGTTTTGCAGCGACACGCCTTGACCGCCTTGGCAGTTGGCCAGCGTGGGCGAATCTACCAAGAACTGCACGTCAAAGCTCGCTGAAGCCGTGGCTTGCCAGAGCGGAGTCCCAGGGAAGCCGCCCGACACCGACCCCCAGATGAAACCGTCGAGTGATGTCACTGTCTCGCCGCCCCATACCGTCTGGGACGATGCCGAGGTCGACGGCCAGGCGGTGAGATAATCACCCCCGGCGCCCACTTCGTTGTACAAGCTGACGTGAGCCCAGGGGTAATGCGACCCGGATCGGTCGTCAGAGACGCGGTGCGTCGGATCGGCGATGTCGACGGCCTCGACGTCGGCCCAAGTCTGCTGAGACAACAGTGTTATAGACGCTTCGGTGTCTGCCACGAGCCCCAGCCACGACAGACCGACCAGCAAGATCGCTCGCCGCATGATGCGCCTCCGCGTCATCGAAGAGGGACGGGCCCAGGAAAACGTGCGGCCCTCGACCGCACCCTCTATAGCCCGCCGCGAGGCGGATCCTGACAACGACGATGGATTTCCTCGGCCGGATTGTCGCCGAGTGCTGCCAGACGGCTCTCCAGCTCTTTGATGCGGGAAGCGATTGACGGGTATACGCCGATGAAAAGCGGGACCCAGACCAACGCGCACATTGCCGTCGTGGCGATCGCTTGAGCAACGCCGCGATCAATAGCCATCCATGCCAACGTCGCGACGAGCAACGGCAGAGCGATTCCCCCACAGATGCGAACCTGCCGTTGGGCAGCCCTCGCAGCCTTCAATTGCTTTTCAACGTGGCTCCGCTTGACGAGCGCGTCGCGGGCAATCGTAATCTCGATCTGCTCCGGCGCAAGGTGTTGCACGAGGAACTCGTTAATCTCCTCGGCCGTTGCGCCTTTGTACGGCGTCGTGACGAGGTCAAGTTCGATCGTATGATCGGGTAGGGCAATCTCAACGCACTTGAAGTCCCGTCGCAACGGGTCCATTCGCGTGATGTCGACC
>JAJFUI010000128.1 GCA_021372555.1 Planctomycetaceae bacterium
GAGCCCGAACTGGACGCCGCCGCGCCAGATACCGACACCGTTCGCCTGAAGTTCCGCAGCGCCGCTGATCTCGGTCGCGGCGACCTCCGCGCCTTTCTGAAACAGCACGCGAAAGCGGCGAAATAGTGCCCGTCAGGCGGAAGTTAAGGAGCAGAGGACGGATCAGCGCCCTGCCGGCTCGATGCCCAACAGCGGGAAGCACAGGATCGGAATCAGTAGCGACGCCCAGCCGATCAGGACGCGAGGCCAGCCCAGACGCGTGCGGTCGTCGGCCGTAGGCGGATGGTCCGGGCCCAGCAGCACCACCAGCAGGAACATGAGAATCCAGAAATAACTGTCCCACACCACCATGCCGACAATCGCCGCGACGATGAGGCCTCGGGCAAGCACGTAAGATCGCTTCCCTAGCAGAGCGTAGGCGACGTGGCCACCGTCAAACTGGCTGACCGGCAGCATGTTCAGCCCCGTCACCAGTACCCCCACCCAACCGGCCATCAGAAACGCGTTGAACTGATTGAGAAACAGCAAGCTCGGCGTGGGATAGTCCGGCCGCAGCCATGCGATCATGTACTCGATCAGCAAGGGATTATGGAAGCAGAGTTCGCCGGGCACCGGCGGCACCGGCTTGAGCGTCCGGATGCCGATCCAGAGCACTGGCACGGTGACGGCCAGCCCGGCCAGCGGACCGGCAACGCCCATGTCGAACAGCTTTCGGCGATTGGCGTGGGCGCCATCCATGCCGATCACGGCGCCAAGCGTGCCGAACGGAACGATCGGCAGCGGGATGAAGTAGGGAAGGCTGGCCGGAATCCGGTGCAGCAGGGTCATCAAGAAGTGGCCCATCTCATGCATGAGCAAAATGCCCAGCACGACGCCCATGTAGAGCAGCCCTAGCCGCCAGTTGTCCACGATGATCGAGCGATAGCTCTGGCCCCAGTGGGCGATGGGATGCCAGGAGGTCGCGCCGGTCCAGAACGTGGACGCGCAGGTGGCCAGGAACAGCACCATCGGCAGCGCGACGCGACGCCTCGGTTCTGATTGCGACAACTCGTCCATCTGTATCCTTTCCGACCGCACAACACTGGCCAATTCGTGCAATCCAAGGATACCACGATGTGGTTGGCCGGGGAATGGGGCCACGCTCGCGTTACGATTTCTGCCGTTTTCGCGAAGTTGACTGGCTAAGGCTTTGCCTGACAATCGTTGATTGCAGTTGGCAATCCTCAATCCCCATCGCCCTTCGTCCGCCGCCGCAGTTCGGCTTCCAGTTTCACCCTCTCGACGAAGCACTGGTCGCGGAGTCGGCCGTAGTGATGCCGCGTGGCGAAAATGTCGGCCAGCGCCAGCAGCACGATCCAGGCGACTGCAAGAAGCATCGCCAGGCAGTAGAACAGCGCGAACCAGCCGGACCTGAGCCGATGCGCCAAACCAATGCCAATCGGAAGTGCGATGGCCAACACGCCCAACATCGCGCTGGTCTTCATCCGTCGCCGGAACTGACGACGCCGGAAATCCAGCTCCACCGCGTCGAGTTGCACATGCTGAAAAGCACGCCAATTGCGCACGTGCGACAGCATCATGACGCCAGCCACGAGGACCAACAAGGCCGCAATGATGATGACGCTGCTAAGGTCCATGGGAAGAATGACGAAGCTCGAATGACGAATGAAATCCGAAATCCTATTGATGCCGATATTGCCATTGATCCGTGTCGATCGCAAACACAGCTGTTCCAGCCGAGTCTGCTGGCTGACTGGCTGCGACATGACCCAATGGCAACATAGGACCCAAGAAGCCCAGGACTCGATTCTAGGATTTATTGATGTTTGCTTGGATGTTGAGCCGGCGAGTCAACCTGCTCGGTCTATTTTTCGGCCTTCCGTTGGTCGGCCTTGGTTCATTGGCCACGCAAAGGTCAATAGGACTTGGGGCGTCCTTCCTCGAGCTTCGCCATTTGTCATTTTGCGTTCTTGAGCCATTCCTGAATCACCCAGCCGACCTTGGCCAAGCTCAGTGGCGAGCACTTGTCCGGCGTGTCTTCTTGGGTGTGCCAAGGGCGATAGTCAGCCAACGGCTGGATGATATCGATACAAGGGATGCGTCCGAGGTTGTGAAGCGTCAAGTGGTCATCCTCGATCTCTTCCCCCTTCTTTGGCACGAACTCGCGCACACCAAGCCGCGTGGCCGTCGTCCAGATTTCATTGATGAGCGGTCGCGTATCGCGCCACCACGCGCTATTTCCCTCGATCGGCAGCGTCATGTCGGTTGCTCCGATCATGTCCAGTAGCACGCCCCAGCGATACCGATAGGCGGGCCGCTGCCCGGCTTGTTCCCTGGCATACTGCCGGGCGAAGAACTCGGCGCCCAGGTACATGGGGTCCGATTGTTGGAAGATGTATTCCTCGCCGTCGAGGAACACGAAATCGACGCCGTACTTGCTGGGGAGCCTTGGCATGTCGCGCCCCAATTCCATGAGCAGCGCCACGCCGCTGGCGTTGTCGTTGGCCCCGACGAACGTCCCTCGCGGGTTGATCCGATCCTGGAGCGGATATGGCAGCGTGTCATAATGGGCGCAAAGCAGGACTCGCTCGCTGCTTTTGGGATGCCAATGCACCAGCAGGTTGGCCATTGGCACCCAAGAGCTGTCCTGCGGATCGCGAGCGCGAAACTGCTGAAATTCGACCTCCGCACCGAGCCTCCGAAAATGTTCGGCCAAGAGCCGTTGCTGCGTCTTCATTCCGGGCGATCCGCTCCGCCGGGGACCGATTGCGCAGAGTTGCTTCAGATGGTCGTATGCGCGAGTGCCGTTAAAGGGGATTTGCTCCAAGGTAAGCGCTGACCCGGCTGCGCTAGCATGACTGTCACGCCCTTGGCAGCCGAAAAGCAGCCAAACTCCTACGCCGATTGCGATGGCCGCAATAATCGACGCGACCAGCGACGTTCGTGGCATAAGCCGAGGGGTGGACGTTGTCGTGGCTTGCGTCATCAGATCGCCGCGGCAGCCGCCGCCGGCCCAATTTCTGTTCCCGCGAACGATTTCGTCTTGCCGCGGGTCGAATTCAGTGGCTATTCTACTCTGCGCAGGCACGATCCCAAAGAGAGGTTCAACGCATGATCGACGTTCCGGCCATACTCGCTCTGCACGAAACCGCCGTCGCCCGATGGCACGAAAATGAAATCGACAACCCCTATGAGGGGTTTTTGCGGCTCGTCTGCGATCAGCACCAGCAGAACTTTCGCCTTTGGCACCAGGAAGACATCGCTCGGAGCCCGAGCGTCACGGACGCGGAAATGGCGGCTGTGAAGCGGGCGATCGACAAGCTGAATCAGCATCGAAACGACCTGATCGAACGGCTCGACGATTTCCTCATCGCAGAGCTTGGGACGGCGCACGTCGAACCGGAGACTACCGCCCCGCTGAATACCGAAACGCCTGGAAGCGCGATCGACCGACTCTCGATTATTTCGCTGCGGCTCTATCATATGGCTGAGCAAGCCGGCCGGCGCGACACCACGGCCGAGCACGTAGCGAAGGCCAACGCCCGGCTCGGCATTCTTCACGAACAGCGCCGCGACCTCTCTAATTCCCTTGGCGAACTGCTGTCCGATATTTTCGCCGGCCGAAAGCGATTGAAGGTCTACCGGCAGTTCAAGATGTACAACGACCCCACGATGAACCCTTATCTCTACGCCGCCAAGACGGAGAGCAAAGTATAAGTCGTGCCGCGACGACAAGGTGTTGTTCGAGCCAAGAGACTATCGAGCGAGATCCGCCTGAGCTCGATAGAGCCGCAGCCGCGATTGTAGTTCCTCGGCAAACGCGGCGTTGTTCCGTTGCTGCGCGAGCCTGAGTGCCCTTTCGGTTTGCGCAATCGCGTCTTTCATGCGGCCTCGGTTGGCCAGAGCGATGCCGAAGTTCGCGTGGGCGTCGAGCGAATTGGCATCGAGCCTAATCGCACATTCGTATAGAGGGATCGCGTCCTCGGAGCGGCCCTGGCGGACAAGTATCCCGGCGAGATTGCTGCGCACCGCCGGGTCATTGGGAACCAGCTTCATCGCCGTTTCCAGTTCCGTCGCGGCCTCCTGCAAACGGTTTTGGCTGCCCAGCAGAGTCCCGAGGTTGTTGTGAGCAGCCGCGTTGTATGGCTGCGTCCGCAACGCCTCGCGGTGATGCGCGATGGCATCGTCAATCCGTTGGAGGCCGGCCAACGATACGCCAAGGTTGATGTGGGCCTCAGCCATGTCTGGCGATTGCCTCAACGCCTCTTCGTACTGAGCAATGGCCTCGTCCACTCGTCCCCGAGCGGCTAGCGCAAGTCCGAGATTGTTGTGCGGCCGCCAGCTCCATGGAACCTTGTTGGCCGTGTCGGTCCAGATGGCTAAGTCGCTCCGATAATCCACATTGCGGCAGTAGGTGAGCACTGCAAAAGCGACGCAAACGCCGGCCAGCATGCACACGCCGACGGCTCGCGAGACGAGCGGGGAGCGAGCGATGTTGTGGCCGAAACGGCGAGCTGTCAAATAAATGCCGACTGTAATGCCCGCCAGGATTGCCGCCAACGGCAAATACATCCGGTGTTCGGCCATCGTCTGCGTTGCCACGGGAATCACGCTTGATGTCGGCCCCAGAACAGCGAAGAAGCACGCACCAAGAAAGCCGGCTTTCGGCGAACGCCAAAGTGCCACCGCCGTTGCCGCGGCAAGCATCGCCACGACTGCCGCGCACGGTACGATCAACCTCGGCTCGTGAATGATGCGGTGGCCATAGTCGAACACTAAAGGCTGCGGCCAAAGTGACAATCGCAAGTAGTGGACAATGGCAACAAATTGTGTGCAGAGGTACTCCCACGAGTTGATACCCGTCCCAATGCCGGCCGTGCACGCCCGATTGCCGGTCGAAAGCACGAGTCCGCCCAGCAGAAGCCATGTACTTCCCATTGCCACGTAGAGCCATCGTCGGCGGCGCCACGCCTCGGCCATTGATCCAGCCACGAACGCTCGGTCGTACAAAAACACGATCAGCGGGGCGGAGGCCATGACCTCTTTGCTGGCCATCCCCAGAAGGCAGGCGACCACGCACCCGGCGTACCAGTAGCTCGGACGGGAGGAAGTCACGCCGCGAATGAGGCAGTATAAGGTGAGCAGATAGAACAGGCCCACCAGCGACTCCGCTCGCTGCACAATGTACGTGACGGACTCGGTCTGAAGCGGATGAACCACCCAGACTAGAGCAATGGCCAGCGCCAAAGGCGTGCCCGCTCGACCAAATCGTTCGCGCATCGAGGGCAGCGCGAAGGTGCGCCGAACAACGCCGAACAGCAGCAGGGCGGCTACGAGATGAATCGCAAGATTCCCGGCATGGTAGCTCCAGACCTCGTTCCCACTGATCGCATGGTTGATCGCCAGCGAGAGATTTACAAGGGGCCTTCCGCTGACCGGTTCGCCATGGTTTGGCGGGCAAAGCGGCGTCCAAATCGGCCAAAGGCGTTGGATCGTCGGATTGTTGGGTACCGATGAAAGATCGTCAAACAGAAAGGGAACGTTAAACGTGTTGCTGTAGGCCAACACGCCTGCCAGGACGATCGCTGCCATCGCGAGCAACGAGATATCCCCACTCCCTTTGGAAGAGGAGTTAGGGGCCATCGCCATTTTAACCCGACTAGCAGTCTTCAATCCTTGATCCCTAATCCCCGAGCTTTACGGCAGCTTTACGTCCTTCAACTCGTATGGAAATTGACTGCGGACGATTGCCCCGGGCGTTTTGTAAACGAACGCGAACTGGTCCAGCGGCTTATCCACGTTGAACAGGTACGCGATGCCAAGCTCGTTCTTCTCCTGGGCGGTGGTTTCAAACGTATCGTAAGCGACCGGCTTCCCGTCTTGCCCTTCGAGGAAAGCTGGGTTGGTGAAAATCCAATTCAAGTGGGAGGCCAGCGCGTCGCCGGCCTCGTCGAATCGAACCTTCAACCTGACTTCCCAGGCGTCGTTGTTTTTGCCGACCTCTTCCAGCGTAACGGTTACACCCGCGATCCGCTTTTCAACGTTCTTGGCTCCGGCTAGCTTGTCGAAACGGAATGTCTCGATCTTGCCTGGAATGACAGCCGTTAGTTTTCCCTTGAGACTCGCGATTCGATCGACACTCCGCGGAGGAAGCCGCAATGGCATGTCAAGCTTTACTGCCGGCGCATCACCGCTGATCGGCGACTCCACCACGGCTTGCCGATCCGCAATAGCGAGCGATTGGCCCCGCTCATCGGTAGCGGACAGATCAGCCAGCCGCTGGCCCACGCTAATCATTCGCAGCCGTGGCTCCCAAGCCACCTCGACGCCAACCATCAACGACTGCTGGCTCGCTTGCCGCAGCTCGCGACGGCCCACCACATCGACCGCCTCGATGCGAAAAGGCCCGGCGTAGCACGCCTTGCCGATTCGCGGCGTTACCCCGCTCGGGGCCGCCGTGACGCTCAGCCCCGCTTGCTCGGCGAACGGATAGAGCGTCAACCCCGCCTGGTCCAGCACTTGATCAAGCGCCGGCCAGAAGGGCGTCTTGTCGAACTTGGCCTTGATCGGCGGATCGGTGAGCAATTGCCCCATCTTCTCGCGGTTGTCCGTGATCGCGTTCCCCGACTGCTGCCGAAACGCCGCCAAGACTTTCGACAGCGGCATGGCATCGTCCCGAAGCGTGATTGTCGACGACTGCGCCGCCGCGTCTGCCGCTTGCCGCTGGAGCCTCTCACGCACCCGCGCGAGCCGCTCCTGCACCTCGGCCGACATTCGCTCCGTGCCGGCCGGCAGCAAATCCAGGATCGCCGGTCCGGCCTTCGTCAGTTCCGCCTCGGCGGCGTCCCTTTCGGCCAACCGCGCTGCATCGAGCTGCCGCACCAGCCGCTGGACGCGAGCTCGAAGCTGCCCATTGTCTGCCACCGGCGGTAGGTTCCGCTCGGCCTGCGGCGTGCTGCCCGCCAGCGACAGTGTCAACAGAACGCAATGAATCAGCATGGCGTCACTCCGTTTCGCGTATTGTAACGCTCGAACGATTCGGCCGCCAATGGCGGGTCAGCGAGCCGGGTGGGTGTGTAAAAAACGGATATTGCCGCCCAAAGACGGGCCGGCCAACTCACCCCTGGTAAGCGCTATCGTGCAGCAGTATAACGTGTGTTGTGCGTCCCGATCATCGAGTTACCACCGAAGCGAAGTCCCCATGGTCCAGCCCGCTACGACCGTCGCCCCGCGCCAGGACGATCCGCCTTATCGCCCTGGCGAGCCGGTGGCCCTATTCATCCCCTGCTATATCGACCAGTTCTACCCGAAAATTGCGCAGGCAACGGCCCGACTGCTGAAGCGGTACGGGGTGCCCGTCGTCTACCCCTCGGCGCAAACCTGCTGCGGCCAGCCGGCGTTCAACTCCGGGTACTGGGACGAAGCCCGCCGGGTGATCCACCATTTCTGCGACGTCTTCGAGCACCATCGCTGGATCGTCTGCCCATCGGGTTCCTGCACGGCCATGTGCCGGGTGTTTTTCGGCCATGCCGATCCGGATCCGCGAATCGTTGGCATCGGCCGCCGCGTCATCGAGCTGACCGAGTTCCTGCACGACATGCTCGGCGTGACTGACACCGAGGCCACGTTTCCGAAAAAGGTGACGATGCACATCGGCTGCCACTGCCGCCGCGAGCTGGGCGTGGTCGACCAGCCCATGGGGCTGTTGAAGAGCGTCCGCGGCATCGAGTATTGCGAACTGCCCAACATCGAGGAGTGCTG
>JAJFUI010000135.1 GCA_021372555.1 Planctomycetaceae bacterium
TGGCGAGGGTTGGGAACATGGCACTACTTGCCGTGGTTGGCCGCCGAACATCGTTCCAACGCCGAAACAACCGCCTTCTGCTCGGGAGTCAACTTGTCGGCCGTCATGCCGTTTTTCGGTGCGTACCAACGCTGACTGGACACAAACAGGCGAGCGGATTCACGCTTGGGCGAGATGCCCCACCATGCCAGGTAGACCTCGCGGAGATCGGCCAGGTCCTCCTTGCTTGGTTTGCTGCCAAGGACCAAATTGACGAAAGATGGCACGGCCTCTGGTCTCCTCGGGAAGACGGTGAGCAGATAGGCGACTTGGATCGCGTCCTTGGGATGGTAGTTCTTGAACTCCCAGGTAATCACTCCGTCCGCTTCCTTCCAACCAGCGGGAAGGACCTGGCGGTAGATCAGGCGATCCTTGATGTGCCAGTCGAAACGGGCTTCCTGGGCAGCGTCGTTTAGTAAATCCCGCAATTCCGATGGACTGCCCTTGAGTTCGCCGCTCTTGATCGCGTTCTCTATTCTTGCGACAGTCTCCTTTTTTTCCTTTTCGATTTCGGCAAGTTGCTCGGCCGTGTACGGCGGCCGTTCGATAACATATCGCTCATTCAAGTACTGCTCAAATCCCTTGACATTCAACTCGAACTTCGCGCTTTCGATGGGGCCAGCCCACGATTGGCCGGTCACCGTAACGTACTCGAGCCCCTCGAAAATGTTGCTTGTCAGTATTGGATACCAATCTTTCACATCGTGGCGGCTGTCCGAGGCTGACTTTGGAACGTCGCGCCGCCCGCCTTCACTCCCCGCGGCTCTTCCGCCTGCCGGAGGGAGGAGTAATTCTTGGGTACGCCGCACGATATCGTCGCTGTCTTTGGTGGTGTCGCCCAACCCGATCGCCGTTGGCATTTCGTAAGCGACGTTCAGTTCGCGGACTTCGTCGGCCTGAAAAGTCATATCCCAAAGGAAGATCGCCCCAAGGGTCTTCGTTTGATCGTATGGGACGAAGCGGACATGGTATGTTCGTTCCTTGTCCCGAACGATGAACCGGTACTTGAGCACCAAGGCGGTTGCGTCGTCGGCCTTCATGTCGTCGGAGCGCGCCAAGAACTGCGATGTCAACGGAAACCCAACCTGGATTGTCACCGGTTTTTTGGAGCGGTTCTTCAACACGAACTTGCAATCGTAATCAACGCGGTCCCCGATGCTCCCGTTGAACAAGCACCAGCCGCGGCCCGGCGTAATTCGCACCATCTCGGAACGCAACTGAACATCTTCCGATCGGACGAGCTTGATCGTATGCCCCGATCCTTCGAAGATACCGGTGTTGGCATACGTCAGGCTAGGCGCCAGCGCCATGATGAGGAAGGCAAGACATTTCTTCATGGATTCGGCCCTCAATGCAGGCGATTCGTGTTTCCCTCGACGCTTCAAGGCCGGAGTCGGTCACTTCCCGAGGCACCTGCCTATCTGCCGGACAGCCTGCCGCAGACGATTCTCGTTTTCGACCAGCGCCAAGCGAAGGTGGCCTTCGCCGGCCGTGCCGAAACCGCCGCCGGGGCTGACCGCAACGTCTCCCTCTTGCAGCAGCTTCATGGCGAAGTCGATCGAGCTTAGCTGCGATGCCCACGGCTCAGGCACTTTCGCCCAAACGAACATGCTGGCCTTGGGTCGCTCCACCGGCCAGCCGATGCGTTCCAGCCCATCGCAAAGCACATCGCGGCGACGTTGATAGATGGCTGCCTGGGCTTGCACAGCCGCGTCCGTGTGGCGCAACGCCAAAATGGCGGCAATCTGGATCGGCCGGAACATGCCGTAATCGTAGTAGCTCTTAATCGTTGAAAGAGCTCGCAGCATCTCGGCGTTCCCGGCAGCGAAGCCAACACGCCACCCCGCCATGTTGTAGCCCTTGCTCATCGTGGTGAACTCGACGCCCACGTCAATCGCCCCAGGTGCCGTAAGGAAGCTGGGCGTCCGATAGCCGTCGAACGTGACGTCGGCATAGGCCAGGTCGCTGATGACCATGAATCCATAACGCCGGGCGAGTTTCACGACGTCCACATAGAACTCCGGCTCCACCACGGTTGTCGTCGGGTTGTGGGGGAAGTTGACGATCAGCAACTTCGGCCGCGGCACCAAATGCCGGCAGGTGTAGTCAATGTTGGCCAGCAGCGTCTCGCTGTTCGTAACGTCCAGCAAGATCGCGTTCGCCGCGGCCATCGCCACCGCATACAGGTGGGCTGGGTAGTTGGGCGCCGGCACGATCGCCGTATCGCCTGGGCCGACCAACGCCAAACACATGTGGCTGAAACCCTCTTTCGAACCGAGGCACACGGTCACTTCGCTTTGCGGGTCGAGATGAACACCATACTGCTTCAGGTACTTCGCCGCCACCTCGCGCCGCAGACTCAGTATTCCCTGCGCAGGGCTGTAGCCGTGGTTTCGCAGATCGCGTGCCTCTTCGATCAGCTTTTCGATGACTAACTCTTGCGGCGGATCGCTCGGGTTTCCCATCCCAAGGTCGATGACGTCGCGGCCGGCGCGCCGCTGCTCGTACATCAGGCGATTGATCCGCGCGAAGAGGTAGGGCGGAAGCCGCCGAATGCGCTCGGCCACTTCAATCGTGAATGGCTGATTCTGAACGATCGGCTCGGCGTCTTGGTGAATGTCGGATTGGGGGATGTCGGACATGGTTGTTTACTGTTGCTTGAGCTCGCTTGTCAGCAATTCCCAAAGGGCTTCGAGCGATTGCGGTATCGTATGAACGCCAGCAATGGTGGGCATAAAGTTCGTATCGCCAACCCAGCGGGGCACAATGTGCCAATGGAGGTGCCCGGGCAGGCCAGCCCCCGCCGCGCGGCCGAGATTCAAACCGACGTTGAACCCTTGCGGGTTGAGCGTCCGCTCCAGCACGCCGACCATCCGCGTAATCTTTCGCGAAAGCTCCACTTCCGCATCAGCGCCCAATTCGTCGAGCCTCGCCACATGCCGCCGCGGGGCGACCAGTAGGTGACCGTTGTTGTAGGGATATCGATTCAACAAGGTCACGGTATGCTCGCCGCGATCCACGACCCGGTTCCGATCCCCATCAGCGGGGACGGCGGACTGGCACAAAAAGCACTGCGGATCGGCGCCCGGCAGCAGCGACGCGGGCTGGGGCGTCTCGACGCTATCCGGCTTGCTGCCAACGATGTACTCGAGTCGCCAGGGGGCCCAAAGTTGTTCGTTCCGCACTGATTTCTACTCCCATTGGCCCCAGGACGCATTCGCAGTGACGCGCGCCCACGGGCGCACCATCAACTGCGCGGCAGAATAATGTCATCGGCCTTTGCGACTGCCAGGTCCGGTGCGAATGATCGACAAATTGGAAAAGTCTTGCCCAAACCTCAGTCTAACGGCCCACTTATCGGCCGGCAATTGTCGCTGCCTTTACCTCCCCCCCCGCGGTGCCTTTCAAGTTGCGTTCGGTTTGCAGTCGAAATGGATGGTAGCGGCTTTAGGGGCTTGGCCGCATGGGGGACACTCTGCCGCTTCCGCTTGCCGGTGCCTTCCCGCCTAGCTGGTTAAAGTGGATAATGTTGGACTTCCGCGTCGACCTTAACGTGTTCCGCGGTCCGCTGGACCTCTTGCTCTACCTCGTGCGCAAGCATGAGGTAGAGATTACCGATATTCCCATCGCCACGATCACCGATCAGTACCTCGAATACCTGGCCGTGCTCGAACAGCTCGATGTCAACGCCGTCGGCGACTTCTTGGCCGTGGCCAGCCTGCTGATCGAAATCAAGTCGCAGCAGGTGCTGCCGCGGGCCGACGAGGTCGAGGGCGAGCTCGAAGACCCTCGCCAGGAACTGGTCCGCCGGTTGCTCGAATACAAGAAGTTCCGCGACGCCGCCAGCATCCTCGAAGAGCGAAGCCGGGAGTGGCAACAACGCTACCCACGACTTTGCAGCGACCTGCCGCCGCACGAACGCTCCCTGGCCGAGGAACCGATCCACGAGGTCGAACTTTGGGACCTCGTCAGCGCCTTTGGGCGGATCATGCGCGAGACCCAGGCCGGCCGGCCCTCGAGCATCGTCTACGACGATACGCCGATCCGTGTCGTGATGGGCCGCATCCTCGATCGGCTCAAGGAAGAAGGGCGTCTGCAATTCCGCGACCTGTTCAAGCCGAATATGCACAAATCCACGCTCATCGGAATCTTCCTCGCCATTCTCGAACTCGTCCGCCACCACCACATTCACGTCGACCAAAACGACCTCTTCGGCGAAATCTGGATCCGCCCCGACGGCAACGGCGCCGCCTCGCTAGACCTGTCGGATGTCGATGAGTACCAGCATGCGACCGCGTAATGCCTTTCGGTGCGGTGCGGATGACAAGTCTACACAATGGCGAGAAAGACTCTCTCGTGGAAAAATGATTCATCGGAAGCCATGACGCCACTAACGACCACAAGCTACTCTCTGTCCTCGCGACTTTCCCCCTTTGCGTGAGGCCCCTGCTAACCAGCCAAAAGCCACTCCCTCCATTTCCCTCATGGTCAATAACGTTCCCATCAAAACGCTCGTCCACAAAGACCTTACCATCGAGGGCTACTCCCGCGCCGCCGTGCAAACCTATTGGCGCATCCCCGAACTGAAGATCGGCTTCGATCTCGGGGCGCAGCCCTGGTCGTTCATGGGCACGCCTACCTGGTTCGTTTCCCATACCCATCTGGATCACCTGATCGCGCTGCCGGTCTACGTCGGTCGGCGACGCATGATGCGCATGGAGCCGCCGACGATCTACCTGCCCGAGGCGGCCGTCGACCCGATGCAGCGGGTATTGCGGCTGCTGAGCCGCATGGACCGCGGCCGCTTGCCTTGTGCGCTGCTGGGTGCCAAGCCCGGCGATGAGTTCGAACTGAGCCGCGAGCATGTCGTGACCGTGTCAGCCACGTCACACACCGTGCCGTCGCTCGGCTTCGTCGTTTGGGAGCGGCGGCGCAAGCTCAAGTCGGAGTACCAGGGTCTCGCCGGCCATCAGATCCGCGATTTGCGTCTGAGCGGCATCGACGTGACGAGCGAAGTCCGGATGCCCCGGCTAGCCTACCTTGGCGACAGTTCGCCCGCCGGGCTGGATGCCTGCCCCGCCATGTATGAGGCCGAAGTGCTCATCATGGAGATGACGTTCGTGTCGCCCCGTCACCGCGCCGACAAGATCCACAAGTTCGGCCACATGCACCTGGACGACGTCCTGGAGCGTCGCGGCCGGTTCCGCAACGAGCTGGTGATAGCATCGCACTTCAGCACGCGGTATCACCCCAATCAGGTTCGGGAGCACGTTACCCGGCTGATGCCCGACATGCTCGACGGCCGGCTGCAATTGTGGCTTTAGGGCGCAACACGAAACAGAAGCTTTGGCGCCCGCTTGCGCGTGATGGCCGCAGCCACTTCGCCGCGCAATCTGCCCGCCGCCGCGGCCAGGCGGGCCAACGCCTCGTTGCAATCGATCATCTCGCCCGGACAGCCGGCAGCAACGGTGACAACAAGCTGCGACGCATCGGGGGCCGGATCGACGGCCACTACGTGCAGGCTTTGGAGGAGTTCATCCGAACACTCCCCACTCAGAACCAGATTCAACGTCTCGGCGACTTGGCTACAGAGCTGGCGCACTTTTCGGTCGCCTTTGTGCGGGCGAGCCTTCCGGGCGAACTCACGAGGGTCCATGCCGTCCTCAGGGCTTGTGTCGGCGCTAAGGGAAGGCGTTCCGCTTTGCTGCGATTCTCTGGCGGTCATAATCTGGAAGCCTCAATTGGATGTTGCTGTAGCTCAGTGCCGTCCTTATCGACCTTTAATGGAAAGGAGCGGCTGCAGTTCATGTACGATTCTCACCAAATCCTTTTGGGCGCGCATGACACGGCGGATGTCTTTGTACGCCGCCGGCGCCTCGTCCTTGATACGGGCGTCGTGCTGATAGGATACGCCCTCCATGCTGTTTCTGAAGTCCTTATCGGAAATGTCGCGGAAAGCATCGCCGCGAGACATCGCGCGGCCCGCTCCATGTGAACACGAATTGAACCCGAAGGCGTTGTCGCGACCTTCGACGACGTACGAGCTGGTACCCATGCTGCCCGGGATAAGCCCGACCTCGCCCTCGGCGAGACGAATGGCTCCCTTCCGATGGACAAAGACCCGCTCACCGAAATGTTCCTCCTCCGCGACGAAATTATGCGCGATGTCGAGGGCCGCTTCGATCAGTTCGTACGGGCGAACGTCGATCGCACCTGGCATCGCCCCCGCGATTCCTTCTAGTGCTCGAAGCATCATCTCCTTTCGACTCGCGCGAGCGAAATCGACGACGATCTGCAAGTCGGCCAGATAATCCCCTGCAAGTGGTGTGTCGACGATGAGATGCGGAACCTTGGCGTACAATCGCGAATCGATCGCCGGCTGTTGTTGTCCCTGTTCAACATAGTAGTCGCGAATGGTGACGCCGAGGTATCGCGACCCGGAATGGAGCATAGCCCAGGCGGAGCCCTCCTGATCGCGCTGGAATTCGAGAAAATGGTTGCCGCCGCCCAGCGATGCGAATTGCCGGAGCATTTTTCGCCGCAAGCGATTCGCCAAAATTGGCGCGTGGATGCGGGATTCCCAGATCGGGTTATCGCGCACTCGTTCCGTCACGATGGAGTTGTGCGCCGTGCCCACGGGGATAGTCTCGCGGAGTCTTTTCTCAACATCGGGCAACACCGATAGCAGTCGGTCGGCGTCAATAGGCAGACGGACAGCGGTCATGCCGCAGCCCAGGTCGCCTCCGATGACCGTGGGAAGCAAGAAGTTCCGCGTCGGAACCACGCTGCCGATCATCGAACCTTCGCCAGGATGATAGTCCGGCATCAGTGCCACGTAAGGCCAAACGAAGCCGGCCGCCGCCAGATGCCGGAAGGCCGAGCAGATCATGTCGCCATTGACTGCCCCCGCTGCGTCCCACACTCTGACGAGAGTGTCTCCGACCGGCAGATCATGCACCCACTTTTCGCGATAACGAAACCGCTTATCCACGTCGGCCTCGTTCGAGATGTTGCGATACGACAGACAAGAGAACGGAGCCCAAATGACGAAAACAGCCGGTCACCGCGGCCACCGCATGATCGACATACACTTGTTCGACGGATTTCGCACTCGTTAACATCCCGCTTGCGTTTCCAAAGACGACAAGCACCTTTCTTCCACGCGGTTGCGACAGTCGTGACAGAGCCGTGCCTTGGCGTTCCGTCCCGCAGGCAATTATCTGGTCATAATCTTCGATTCGCAACTGGTCGTCACGGTTGACAACGATTCGATTGACTTCAGACCGCGCTGCTGCCCTGCCAGCCAAAACTGTAGCACGGTCCTTGCTGAACCAGACGCCGTTGCGGTCAGCCACGAAGACACGTCGCCATCCGAATGCCCAGGCGCTTCGCAACAAAGACCCCAGTTCGCTTGGGTCAGGCGGGCTGACGATCAAGAGGTCCACGTCGTTTTGGGCTAGGGACCACCTTCTGAACCGTCTGCGGCCGAGGCCTCGCTCCACCGCGTAAAGAATGACGGCTGCTGCTGCGGCCACGTTGATAGAACTCAGCCCTCGACCAACCATCGGGACCGAGAGGACGGCTTCGACCTTTTTCAGCACCTCGGCGGGAACGCCGTGCTGCTCGTTTCCAACCACGATTCCCATCCGACCGCGCGGTGTGGGATAATCATAGACTGGGCGGCTTCGCGGGGTAAGCTCGCACGCCACCACATGATCAAAACCGCCCAATAGTTCACCCAATTCCGATGAGCCTTGCGCCGCTGCTCCGGTGGAACCTGCGCTTGCTGCGAACAGAAGCGACGCGCGCGACATCGCCGCTGCGTTTTCCAACAGCGGAACATTCCACTTTCCTTCAATGTCAAGGCCGATCAGCGTCAGGTCGTTATCCACGCGGCCATTATGCCCGCCCGTTCGCCGTCCGGCAAGTGGCAAGTGGCAAGTGAATCCTGCCTCGACGTGGCATTCGATCCCGCAAGCCGGTAAAATCATCTCCATGAGCCTGCAATGCCCTTGCCGTCGCCGTGTCGCTGTTATTGGCGGCGGGATTGCCGGTTTGGCGGCGGCGCATCGGGTGGTGGAACTGGATCCGGACTGCGAGGTGACGCTGTTCGAGGCCGGGACGCGACTGGGCGGCGTGGTTTCGACCGTCCACGAAGACGGTTTCGAGGTCGAGCAGAGCGCCGACAACTTCATCACGACGAGTCCCTGGGGCATTGACCTCTGCAAGCGGCTGGGGCTGGGCGAGCAACTGGTGCAGACCAATCCGGCCCACCGGCATACGTTTGTCGTGCGTCGGGGGCGGCTCCGCCGGCTGCCGGACGGCTTTCTGATGATGGCCCCCACGCGGCTCTGGCCCCTGGCCCTCACCCCGATCCTCAGTCCGTGGGGCAAGCTCCGCTCGGCGCTCGAATGGTTCATCCCGCCGCGGGAAGACGACGCCGACGAGAGCATGGCCGCCTTTGTGCGCCGCCGGTTGGGCCGCGAAACGTTCGATCGGCTCGTCGA